>DATIMO010000172.1:0-12037 GCA_035475215.1 Acetobacteraceae bacterium
CATCAAATCCGGTGGCGAATGGATCAGCTCCATTACCCTCGAGAACATCGCGGTGTCCCACCCGGATGTGGCCGAGGCGGCGGTAGTCGCGGCACGGCATCCGAAATGGGATGAGCGACCGTTGCTGCTGCTGGTGCCGCGTAACGGGCGAACGATCGACCCCGAGTCGGTGCTAGGGCTCTATGAAGGCAGGGTGCCGAAATGGTGGTTGCCCGATGCTGTGCTTGTGCTGCCGGAATTGCCGCACACGGCTACCGGCAAGCTGCAAAAGACCGCGCTCCGCGCCCGTTTCCGCGACCATCTGCTGGCCCGCTCGGAAGGCGGCTGAAACTTGGCGTGAACCGGGCACCGGCAGTTTAACTTTGCGTTGGCGTTCCGTTGCTATATTTTCATCTTCCTGTGCCATGCGTGAAGACACGCAGTAACGGAGCGCGTGAGTGAGATTGAATGCCGGGCTAGCCGAGCTGTCCCAGACGAGTGCCGCCGAGATTTCGCGCGTCGCGCCTATGCTCGCGGCGATCGGCATCGCTCCTGGCGTCCACCTGACCGGGATCGGCTGGCCGCCCGACCTCGTTATAACGGCGGATCAGGCGCTTCCGGCGCAGGAATCCTATTCCACCGTGCTGCCGGGTGGCGCGCTCGTGGCCGGGTTCGTACGGCGGCGGAATCCCGCCACCAATCTGGCGGCGTTGCAGGTGCCAGGAACCACGGTCACCATCGGGCTACGTCCGGCAGAACCGGCATCGGTGGGCGATGTCGTCGTCGTGGTGGGAGCGAACCCGGACGCCACACCGACAGCGCGGTTCATCGCGATCCACAGTGTCGATTCGGCCGGCATGCGGTTGCTCGACGCCGCCCCCGGCGAACTGGTTGGTGGCAGCCCTGTGCTCGACAGCGACGGGGCGCTGCTCGGTTTGTGCATCACGGAGGCTGGCGGCGCGCCGCGGATCGCTCCCCATGCCGCAATCGTCGAGTTGCTGGGGCCGGCGAGCGATTCCGCGAAGTCGCGGCGCGGCTGGATCGGCGCCGCCCTGCAGCCGGTGACCATCGCGCGTGCGTTGCGTGCCGCCGCCGGTCAGACCAGGGGCCGGCTGGTGCTCAGCCTTGCAGCGGGTGGCCCGGCCCAGCGCGCCGGTGTGCAGCCCGGTGATATCGTGCTGGCCGTCAATGGAAAACGGCTGAGTGGGCCTGGGTCACTGCGTGCACTGCTGGGATCCGTCCGCATCGGCCGCGAGATCGAACTGCTGCTGGCCCGCGACGGTGAAATCGGGACGCAACGGCTGGTCGTGGAAGCGCATCCGGGCGATTGAAGGAAATCTCCGCCCTGGCTGCCAATGACAACGCCACCCGCTCCAGACCTAACCGCAGACCGCCACCTCCGCGCATCCGAGCCGATCGAAGCTGAGGCATTCATCCGCACACACACGATGCTGTCGAGTGTACCGCTGGTTCCGGAACTGACACTGCATCTCGCCACTGCAATCACCCCGATCTGGCAGGCCACCGAAGACTGGCTGGCCGCCCGCAACATCGATCCGCCATTCTGGGCCTTCGCTTGGCCGGGCGGGCAGGCACTCGCGCGCCACATCCTCGACCACCCGGCTGCGGTCGCCGGGCGCCGCGTGCTGGACTTTGCCGCCGGTTGCGGCATCGCTGCGATCGCAGCGGCGTCTGCCGGCGCCGCTTGCGTGGAGGCGACCGAGATCGATCCGCTGGCGCTCGTTGCATTGCGACTGAACGCCGCCGCGAATCGGGTCGCCATCAATGCGGTACGCGCAGATGCCGTCGGCACCCCGTGCAGGTGGGACCTGATCCTTGGCGGAGACGTCTGCTACGAGGCACCGATGGCCGGGCGCATCCTGCCCTGGCTCCGGCAGATGGCAGAGCAGACCGAGGTCTGGCTGGCCGATCCGGGGCGCGCCTATCTGCCGGAAACCGGCCTGTCCGCATTTGCCCGCTACGGGGTTCCCACCACGCTGGAACTGGAGGACCGAACGCGACGCGAGGTCACGCTATACCGACTGAAGAGCTGATTTCATCGCGCTCCACGTATAGACGCGACCCGACCACAGAACGAACGATGACGGGCGTTCCCGAAGGCAGCTCCGGACCCTCGGCGATCCAGACCGAATCGCCCAGGCGGACCTTGCCGGTCCCGTTGGCGATCGGATCGCTCACGACCCCGCGCGCGCCCACCAGTGTCGCGGTGCGCTCGTTCAGCATGGTATCGACCCCGGTAACTCGCCACCTGCCGCGGTAGACGAAGTAGCCGGCGGCGCAGCTCAGTACCGACGCCACGGCAAACAACGCAAGCTGCGCCTCGATCGGCAGGTTCCACGCAGCCGAGGCCGCCGAGGTCAGCGCCGCGCCCACCGCGATCCAGATCAGATAACCCCCTGGGATGTGCATTTCGGCCAAGGCCAGCACAGCACCGAGGATCGCCCAGATCCACCAGTAAATCACTGGCGCTTCGCCAGTTCGGCGATCCCGGCGATGGTTCCCACCAGTCCGCTCATGTCGGTTGGCATCAACACCAGTCGAGAGTTGGGCGATTGGCCGATCTGGTTCAGCGCCTCCACATACTTTTGAGCAATGAAATAATTCAGCGCCTGGACGTTGCCTCCTGCGACGGCATTCGAAACGAATGTGGTGGCTTTTGCTTCCGCCTCGGCCAGACGTTCCCGAGCCTCGGCGTCGCGCTGGGCCGCCGCCAATCGCCCTTCGGCCGCCAGAATCTGCGCTTGCTTGGCGCCTTCGGCTTCCAGGATCGCCGCCTGCTTGATCCCCTCTGCTCGCAGAATGGCCGCCCGCCGTTCGCGATCCGCCGTGAGCTGCTTGGCCATCGAAATCAGCACGTCTTCCGGCGGACGCACGTCCTTCAGCTCGACGCGGGTGATCTTGGTGCCCCAGGGTTCGGTTGCCGCATCCAATACCCGCAGCAGCCGTTCATTGATCTCATCGCGGTGCGACAGGGTTTCGTCGAGATCGAGGCCGCCGATCGCGGTGCGGATATTGGTCATCGAGATGTTGGTGATCGCCGTTTGCAGGTTCTGCACCTCATATGCCGCCCGGCTGGCGTCGATTACCTGGTAGAACACGATGCCATCGACGATCACCGAGGCGTTGTCCTTGGTGATTACGTTCTGCGCCGGGATTTCCAGCACGGTTTCCTGCACGTTGATGCGGCGACCGATGCGGTCGATGAACGGGTTGATCAGCCGCAACCCGGGCAGCAACGTGACGCGGTAGCGGCCGAAACGCTCCACTGTCCATTGATAGCCTTGCGGCACCGTGCGCATTCCGCGGGCGATGATCGCGAGCACGATCACCGCAACGATCGCGAGGAAGATCAGAAGGCCCATGTGGCGCGTTCCCTGGAGATTCGGTTACGGTTTTCTGCTGCCCGGCATCGCCGCGCCCGCCAAGGACGACAGGTCGATCCCGTTCAGCGTGATCCCGCCTGCCCTGGTGGCCGCGATATCCCACACCAGCCGATCACCGTCCGTGCGCGCCAGGCCGCGCGCCAGCACGAGTATCGGCAATGCTTGCTGAAGCTCGGTCTTGCCCCGCACGGCCTCGGTCAGTGCGTCGAAGCCCGTTGCGCTCAGCCGTGCCTGGCCTTCAACCTCATCCTCGGAGACCACCAGCACGCTGCCGGCCCCGTCGAAATGTGCCGGCCCCAACGTGAAAGCCAGCGCTTCCAGTCCGACGGTGACGCTGCCTTGTGCGAACAGCGCCGCGATCTCTGACTCCAGCCGCTGGGCGTCGGCGCCCTCATTGGTGGCGGCCAACGCCAATCGTGTCAGCGCTTCGGTCGGCACGCCGGCAATGCTGGGGCGGAGCGTGACGTGCTGCGGCATCAGCATGGCGGCGCTGGGCGGCATGCCGATCACTGCCAAACCGTCAAATCCGATATCGAACCACGCGCGCAGCATGCCGCCGGGCGCCTCGCCGCCCATCCCGATGCGCAGCTTCGCCGCGGTTGCTGCCCCGGTGCCGGATATCTCCACCTGCAATCGATCGATCGTTTCCTCAAGCCGAGCCGCGGCCATAATCCCGGGCAATCCTTGCACCAGCGTCCGCAACGCCGTTCGGGTTGCCGGCGGTAATTGGTCGGTCGCCCCAGAGACCGGCGGCCAAGCCGTGATGACCGCCGCGAGTGCTGCCAGCGCCGGGCCGACGCGATCACGGTCCAGACCGTTGATCGTCGCCAACGCATGCGCACGCTCTGCGCCGAAGGCGATGGCAGGGCCAGTGTCGCTTCGTGCCGCCGCTCGCCAGCCTTCCGCGGTGGTTTCCTCATTCAGCTCCAGCTTGCCGGCGGAACCGGGCCCCAGAGTGCCGCTCGCGCGGTAGCTGTCCATGTGCTGCTGCTGGTGCTGGGTCGGGCTGTCCGCGGTCAGGTCGATGCCATCAGCGTCGAATTTGAAGCTCGACGCGCTGCCGAGCGACGGATCGATGAGCGCGCTGCCCTGCTGCCGAGCCAACGTGACGGTCCCGTTAGTCGACCCGCCATGTGCATGATCGCCGGAGGGCGTGCCGAAGAAGGTGAAGCTTGCACGTGGAGGCAGATGCAGATCCTCGATCGTCCACCTGTCGTCGGGCAGCGGGCGAATGATGGCACTGACCCCCGCCACATTTGTGCCTGCACGAAGTCCTGCGACGGGCAATTCCAGGCGGTAGTGATCGCCGTCCGGCGTGATCGTCAAACCGAGCTTCGGCGCCTCGCTACCGGGCCCCAACAAGGCGGACAGCCAGTCCTGAAGCTGGCGGGTCAGGGTCTGAGCCCCGTCGGGACTGATTTCGACAGCCTGTGCCCCGGCGGCACACACCAGCGGGACGAGCAGACCCAACGACACAATGAAACGACGCATCCTGCGGCCAGGCTCCCTGTAGGTGGCGCTTGCGCGCATCATACCGGGTCCGGGCCGGCGGTCCTATTGCGCTGTTTCGTTCCCGTCTGATTATTTGATAAGCTGGCGCATCGGATTCGGAGCGGGCAAAAGGCTATGAACCGAAGCTCTCTGTCCCCCGACGCGCCAGAATCGGGCATCCAGGCGGACGATGATCGACGACCGAAAGCTTCGGTCATTTCTATTATCGTTCCGGTTCTGCTGCTGCTCGGTGCGTCCGCATGCTCCTCCTCCCCGACCGGTCTTGGTGCTCGACTGACCGACCGTGGACGGCTGCTGATGGACGGACCGCCTGCGCGCATGACCGCCGCAGCGATGCAGGCCGATCGTGCGAACGATGTTGCGCTATTGTATTATTTTGCCGTCGAGGCCGGGCAGATTCCTGCCCCGCCGGATCCCCGCATCCCGACCGCCCCACCATTCCCAGCCCAGGACCTGCAAGACCAGCAGCGCGCCTTGTCCGGCGTGGGGAACTGGAAGGCGGTGACGCTGGTGGGCGAGGGCTATATCGACAAGCAATGCTACAATTTCCTTGCCGCCCTGGATGATCTTGAACGATCGAAGAAGACGACCCTCGCTGATCTCAGTGCACTCCAGGGCGCCACGGTGGGCATCATGGGGCTGGCGCTCGCTGCACAGAAAACCATCGGGATCGTCGGCGTCGCGTTCGGGCTTGCGGCGAGCCTGTTCGACACGACCACCTCGGCCGTGCTGTATCAACTGCCTGCATCCGCCGTGGCCAGCATCGTCGTGGCGCAGAGTCAGTATCTTCGCGCAAGCGAAGACACCATGCAGATCCCGAACCAGGGGCAGGCATCCGCTCGGCTAAGCGAATATCTTCGCTACTGCGTTCCGGTGACGATCGAAGCCAACATTTCGAAGGTTCTGAACAATTCGCGGGGAAGCGCTTCGGGTATCGTTACGCAAACCACCCGACCTGCGGTGGTGTCGGCGGTCGTGCACGAAGCGGCTTTCAGGGCCAGTCTGCCGACCCGAACGGAGCTGAAACGTCAGATCGACACGCTCAATCCGGATCAGTTGAAGGCGCTTGCCGTCCGGATGCAGCCAAACCTTGCTGAAGCCAGCTCAAAAATTCGCAGTACTGTGCGCGCGCTCGACCCCGGTAACGCCCGGTTCAGCAATCCGTCCGTGGCGAGGCAGGTCCTGGATATCTGGGTAGTTACAGAGGACGACCCAACCGCGCTGACAACCTGGGCGGACGCAATCGATCAGGTGACCCACTCATAGGGAGACAAGGAATGTCGAATGTGTCGATCCCCGAGATTTTCCCGAAAAGCACCTTCAGTCGTGCCGATGTGGAAGCCGAGCAGAAGCTGCGCCTCAGTGTTCCGGGTTGCGTTTCGAGCACCATCACCGAGTCCGGCAACAATTCGGTTCTTACGACAGTGCTCGCGCCCGCCGATACCGTGGCGGAACCGCCCGCCGCCGTTGCAGCAGCGCCACCGCCACAATCGGCGCTCGATAGCGGACTGCGCGCCGCTGTTCGAATGAACGAAATCGGCGACGCCAGCCCCTACAAGCTGTCGTTTGCCGGCAAAGGCAAAAGTGGCGCGAGTTTCGGGTTCATGCAGGGCGACATGGCTGCCGGACAGCCAATCGTGCATGCGGCGTTCCGCGCCGCACTGGAAGCCGCAGACGTGCCGCCCGAAACGATAACCAGCCTTGCCCAGCGGCTATCGGTGCCGTTGATCTTCAACCCGCTCGACCCGGAGAACACCGCGCTGGTCAACAACGCCTTGGATGCCCCGGCCGGACGCGAGCAGGTTGACGCAATGGACCGGACCATCTTCGACCAGGTCTGCACGAGCCTCGACAAATGCGTGGAGGTTGCGCAGGCATCGGGCCGGCAGATCATGCCGAAGGCACAAATCTACATGCTGCTGTGGATCAACATGACCGGTCCGCCGACGACGTTGCTGAGCTGGCTTGCGGGCAATCCGGTAACCCTTGCGAAGCTGGTGCCGCGGCCTGGTCCCACGATCGATGGCGACGCCATGCACGCATATCTCGCGGCTACGTCGTTCTACACGGAAAATCCGCAGGATCTGCCGCACATCCTGCTGAGTGCCGCGGCCGGCATGAATGCGATCGCGATGGCCTGACCGCGGTAGATCGTTACAGCAAGCCCGCCAGGCGCAACAATCCAAGCGCCGCCACGGTTGTTGCGTCCCGGATGGTTCCGTTGCGGATCATCTGTTCCATGTCGGAAATCGGGACGGCACGCGCAATCAAATCCGCCTCCTCGGGGTCCAGATCATTCGGGCCGGCTCGCAGTCCGGTGGCGAGGAACACATTGTAGGCCTGCGTCGAGAATCCGTAGCCCTGGAACAGACGGCCGGCGCAAGTCATCGTCTCTGCTTCCAGTCCGGTTTCCTCACGCAACTCGCCGCGCGCGACGACCTCGGCGTCGGCATCGGGATTTGTCTCCCACGCGCCTTGCGGCAGTTCCCAGAAGCGGGCGCCGACCGGATAACGGAACTGCTCGACGAGATGGACACGGTCATTCTCGACGGCAGCGATGACCACGAAATCCGCCTTCTCCACCACGCCGTAAATGCCGGACGAGCCTGCACCGCGGCTGATGGTGTCTTCGCGCACGCGCATCCAGTGATTCTGATAGACGATCCGGCTGCCGGTCCGCCTGATCGCACCCGGCACCTCAGCCACGGGTGTAGCGCGTGGTCGTTGTTGGCCGCGTTCCCGCCGAGGTGATCACGACCGGCTCGGCCGGCAGCAATCGGGGTGCCGCGTCGTCCTGTTCCCACAGCCAGTATTTGTTGTCGCCGGCGCCGTTGACCGCGACAACCTTGTGGTTGCCCTTGTTGTCGATCGCATGGATCGTCACGCGGCTGATCAGACCGCCCTTCAGCCGGCGCATATCGTTCACCGCCTCCATCACCGCGTCTGCCACGCCGGCGCCAGTTTTCATATACAGCACGATGGATCGTGCCGTGCAGCAGCGAATGGTCATTTCGCCGGCCCCGGTGCAGGCGGCAGCGCCGTAGCGCGTATCGGCGTACGATCCGGCGCCGATAATCGGGCTGTCGCCGAGGCGGCCCGGATATTTCCATCCCCAACCGGACGTGCTGGTGCCGGAACAGACATCACCGTTGCGGTCATGCGCGAGAAATACGGTGGTGTCGCGCCCCACTTCGGGGTCGATTGCGTGCCGGCAGAGTGCTGCGAGAGGCGCTTCGGCCCAGCGTGCCCGGTCGGTGGCGGGCACTTCGTTGTCGAACCAGGCGTGCCAGGCGCGACGCGAATCCTCGGTCAGATTCTCCGCGGTTTCGGCACCGATTTCGCGGGCGAAGCGGGCGGCGCCTTCGCCGACGAGTAACTCATGCGGCAGCCGGCGCATGATCTCGCGGGCGACGCTGACCGGGTGCAGGAAGCCTTTCAGCGCGCCGACCGCTCCGGTCCGCAGGGTCGTGCCGTCCATCATGCAGGAGTCCAGCTCCACGTCGCCCAGCAGGTTCGGCCAGCCGCCGCGGCCGACCGTGCGCACGTTCGGATCCGCTTCGATCAGCCGGATACCGGCCTCGATCGCGTCGAGCGCCGGCTGTCCGTCGGCCAGCAGTCGTGCAGTGGTCGGGGCGCCGACCGTGCCTTCGTTGTTGGTCACCAGTATCATAAGAAACTCTCCAGATCGACGGGAACGAACGGTGCCACGTCCGGTGGGCCGGCGGCAAACAGCCAGATTGGCGCGCCGGTTGCCGGCAGCGCGATCAATGAGCTGCAAATCGTGCCGAAACCGGCGCGCGGAGCGACATTGATCTGCTCCGCCGCCGATCCTGCCCGGTCGGCAAGGATTACGGTCCAGGACTGCCACTGGTCGGTATCTGGCGCTCGGGCGGTGCGGAAGCGATCCAAATGGCGGGCCACGCGAGGGCTGTCAGGATCATCCGGATCATGTGCGGTGACCAAGTGCAGCCCGGGCGCAAGAGCCTGCGCTTCTGGTCGGCCACGCCCGAGGCCACGGATGAACACTGCGCCCGCCCGATCTGCCACCACCATGTTGAAACTGCGCCAGTCACTGGCGGTCAGATTGGTTATTGATGCAACCGCATCATTGGCCGAGGCGTGATCGAGCGCGATCAGCGGCAACTCGCCCCGCGTGCGCTTGCCCGGCGCCGGGCCGAGGCTGCCGGGGCGGTTCAAAACCGCTGCGACAACGCCGGACCGGTTCACGCCGAGCCACGTGCCGCCACCGCTGCGGTCGCGACCGGCAACCACGTCGGGGCAATCAGGCCACCAGGCGTCCGGCGGGTCCCAGGCGCGATCCCGTTGTTCATCGCGGTTGGCGCCGAGGGCAATCGGCCAGGTGTGACCGGGGCGGATCAGGATGACGACGGTACACAAACTTGGGGGCCTACCCAGCCCCCTGGCGCACGCCCGCAAGGGGAGGGGGTGGCTCGGCGTCATCGAATGCGCGGACGAAGATGCGGTCGAGTTCGCGCAGATGCAGTTCCGGGTCCATGGCGCGATCCAATTCCGCCGGCGGGACATGGGCGGCGACGTCGGGATCCGCTTCGAGGTTCTGGCGGAAGTTGCGCGCGCCGGGCGCGCCGAGGCTTTCCCACGTCTCCATCGCAGCACGTTGCACGATCCGGTACGCGTCCTCACGAAGGATACCGGCGCGCGTCAGTGCCAACAGCACCTCCCCGGAATGCACCACACCGCCGAGTGAATCGAGATTGGCCGCCATCCGCTCCGGATGGATGGTCATCCGCTCAATCATTCCTGCGAGTCGCGCGAGCGCGAAATCCAGCGCGATCGAGGCGTCCGGTGCGATCACCCGTTCCACCGAGGAATGGCTGATGTCCCGTTCGTGCCATAGCGCAACGTTTTCCAGTGCCGGAATCACTGTTGATCGGACCAGGCGGGCCAGACCGGTCAGATTCTCCGATAGCACGGGATTGCGCTTGTGCGGCATCGCCGAGGAGCCCTTCTGGCCGGAATGGAAGAACTCCTCCGCCTCGCGCACTTCGCTGCGTTGAAGATGGCGCACCTCGGTCGCCAGCCGCTCGATCCCGCTGGCGATCACGGCCAGGGTGCAGAACCAGGCGGCATGCCGGTCGCGCGGGATCACCTGCGTGGAGACCGGTTCCACCGCCAATCCCAGCCGCTCCGCTACGAACGCCTCCACCCGCGGATCGATATGCGCGAAGGTTCCGACAGCACCGCTGATCGCGGCAACCGCGATTTCCGCACGCGCCGTGTGGAGACGGGTGCGGTTGCGCGCGAACTCCGCATAGTGCCCGGCGAGTTTCAGCCCGAACGTAGTGGGTTCGGCATGAATGCCGTGGCTGCGGCCGATGGTCAGCGTGTGCTTGTGTTCGAACGCGCGGGTGCGCAACGCAGTCAGAACCGCATCCAGGTCACGCAGCAGCAGGTCTGTGGCCTGAGCAAGCTGCACGGACAGGCAGGTGTCCAGCACGTCCGATGACGTCATGCCCTGATGGACGAAACGGCTGTCCGGGCCGATTGCTTCGGCCAACCAGGTC
This sequence comes from Acetobacteraceae bacterium, assembly GCA_035475215.1. Classification (GTDB taxonomy): domain Bacteria; phylum Pseudomonadota; class Alphaproteobacteria; order Acetobacterales; family Acetobacteraceae; genus DATDIC01. Next base: position 10,439 of record DATIMO010000172.1, read on the forward strand.
AGGAAGGCGATCACGTCGTGGCGGGTCTCGCGCTCGATCGCATCGATGCGGTCGAGATCGGCTTGCGTGATCTGGGCGACCTTGGCCCCGCCGCGATCACGGATCGTGCGTGCGGCGGTGTCCGGGATTGCGCCGATGCGTGCCATGCCCTCGGCCGCCAGCGCCTCGATTTCGAACCAGATGCGAAAGCGGTTCTCGGGCGCCCAGATGGCCCCCATCTGCGGGCGGGTATAACGGGGAACCATGACGGGCCGGCGCCCTTTCTGCTGAGCCGGCGCGCAGCTAGAGCGCAGGCACCGGCGCTTGGCAAGGGCGCCTTCGCAGCCCACAGGACCAAGCCGCATGCCGCATTGGCTGATCCACGATTTCGGCCCGCTGATCCAGGTGGTCCTGATCGATATCGCCCTCGCAGGCGACAATGCGATCGTTGTCGGATTGGCAGTAGCCGGTCTGCCGTCGGAGCAGCGGCGACTGGCGATTGTGCTGGGCATTGCCGGGGCAACGGCGATCCGGATCGGTTTCGGGCTGGTGGCAATCAGTCTGCTGAAAGTGCTGGGCCTGACATTGGCGGGCGGCCTGCTGCTGCTGTGGGTGGCGTGGAAGATGTATCGCGAGCTGCGCCGGCAGCCGCACCCGGCGCAGGGAGAGCCGGCGCGGCGGAAATCGATGACGCAGGCGATGCTGCAGATCATTCTTGCCGATGTGTCGATGAGCCTGGACAACGTACTGGCGGTGGCGGGTGCGGCGGCGGACACGCCCTGGGTGCTGGTAGCGGGATTGCTGCTGTCGGTCGCGCTGATGGGCGCCGCGGCTGAAGTGCTGGCGCGATTGGTGGAGCGACAGCGATGGATCGCCTGGGTCGGGCTGCTGATCGTGCTGTCGGTGGCAGTTCGCATGATCTGGGAGGGATCGCACCGCGTTGCGGCGGTGCTAAGTTGAGGCAAACACGTGCGGTGTTTACTTCAGCTTTTCAGGAGGCTCCCTTGGAGGGACGGCTTGGCGTCTGAGCCACGCCGCGCGTGCAATCGGGCCCTCCCCTGAGGCAGTCCAGTGGCGTACGACGTGCTTGGTCCGATTGCTCCAATCGATCTTCCTTCTCATGCCCCTGGTCCGTAGCACCATCGTTGCGCGCGGGTCCGCGCATTAGTGTCGCCGGTACCCAGAAGGCATCTGGATGCTGGCTTAGCCATTCGGTCGGCTGTGGCGCACCGTCCGGCACCCAGACAAACGGCACGTACAGTGTATCGTATGAGTCGCGTTGATCGAACCGACCGTCGTTCATGTCCACCCGCTCTAGTTCGCCGATACCACCCCTGACGCGACGGCCTCCGGCAGCGACATTATACCTCAGATTGTGTTAAGATTTTGTTCCTATCAGACTGGACGGAACGCACGCTTACGATGCACGACCGGCAGATCAATTGGGCGATCTGTCTCCCACGTCCGCGCTGAACTGGGCCCTCCTGGACGCCCGTCGCCAAACAAGGTCAATATGACCGCCCATGAGCCGACATCCCCCAGGCCGGCGGACCGATTACCGTTGGTTCCACGACATCACCACGCGCTGGATGGACAACGACGTGTTCCGCCACGTCAACA
>DATIMO010000173.1:0-4534 GCA_035475215.1 Acetobacteraceae bacterium
TGCGCACCCGGCCGAGGTCCATGATCCGCGCCAAACCGACGCGCCCGACCCCGGCGTTGTTGCAGGCAACGGTCAGGTCGGTGGCGCCCTGCTCGATCAGCCCATCGATCAGCGCGTTGGGCTGGCCGACGGCGCCGAAACCGCCGATCAGTACGGTGGAGCCGTCCTTGATGCCCTCCATCGCCTCGGCCATGGAACGGACGAGCTTGTTGATCATGGGTTCGGTGACCTCCCGGGGGGGCGCTACGCGGTTCCGAACGGGTCTAGCGCCGGTGGACTGGGACGCCAAGCGGGTGGAGAAAGGCCGGAATGACCGATGAACCGGAAAGCACGGGCGCTATTCGCGGCAAGCTGATTGCCGCCAAGGAGGCATGGGCGCGCGAGGGCCGGTTGCTGACCGGCACCACCGCCGATCCGGAAGCGGTACGCCTGCCGCCCGGACAGACGCTGGTGCGAGACTGGCCGGTGCTCGATCTTGGGGTGCATCCGGACGTCACCGCGGCGAAGTTCCGCCTCGACGTCGACGGCGCGGTGGCGCACCCGCTGAGCCTACGGCTCGATCAGTTCATGGCGCTGCCGCGGACCACCACGGTTTCGGACATCCATTGCGTGACGCAATGGTCCCGCTACGACAATCGCTGGACGGGCGTATCCGCGCGAATGCTGCTGAATGCCGTGCAGCCGAAAGGCGAAGCGCGGCATGTGGTGTTTCATTCATATGATGGCTACACGACAAACGTGCGGCTGGATCAGTTCGATAGGCCCGATGTCCTGCTTGCGTACGAATGGAACGACCGACCTATCCCGCGCGAACATGGCGGGCCGGTCCGCGTGGTGATCCCGAAATTGTATCTCTGGAAATCGGCTAAATGGATTCGCCGGGTGGAGATCAGCATCACCGACCGGCCCGGCTTCTGGGAACAGCGCGGCTACCACAACAATGGCGATCCGTGGGCTGAAGAGCGCTACGGCTGAGGCGTGGAAGCAAGGCGTTCAGTGAACCTCTTCCAGACTGAACTGCTCGGCTTCTTCATCGTAGCTGAACAGTTCCGCGTACCGCCCCCAGGCAATCGCCGCACGCAGCGTGTCTTCGGCGTACTCGGGCGACATGTGGTCCTCCAACTCATCGCGGAAACGCACCGCAGATGCGCGGTGGTTCCAGCGTTCATCCAGCACCTGGCGAATCGTGTTCACCAGCGGCACATACGCGCGCAGCGCATGCGCGAAGATATGTTTGCGCGTTTCTGTGTCAGCAGCAACAAAACGGCGGCCGGGTTCAGTCAGCACGATATCGCCCTCGGCCAGATCGGCGAAATGCAGCATCTGCAGCGTCTCGCCGAGCGGAAACAGGTCATCGAGTTCAAGCTGCAAATCGCCGGCGAGGTCGGGGAGGTCGGCGCGGCCGTGATATGGTTCCGCTGCCAAAGTTTCCATCAGGCCGGACATGATGTTGGTGCCAACGCGATGCAGCCTGGTGGCGATGGTGCTCGGCGCCACGGTCGCCACACGCGGGCCGGGCAGAGCGCGCCGCGTCATCAGTGCGTAGATGTCATCGACCATCTGCTGGAATGCCGGGTCATGGCGGTTGCGGGGATGCGGGAACCGCACTGAAAGTTCATGCGCGATGCGGCCGGGATTGGCTGAGAACACCAGGATGCGGTCGGCCATCAGCACCGCTTCCTCGATATTGTGCGTCACCATCAGCACCGATTTCAGCGGCAACTTACCCTCAGACCACAGGTCGATCAGGTCGGTGCGCAGTGTCTCGGCGGTGAGTACGTCCAGGGCGCTGAACGGCTCATCCATCAGCAGCAGGTCCGGATGCACGACCAGTGCGCGCGCCAGCCCGACCCGCTGGCGCATGCCGCCGGACAATTCTTTCGGATAGGCGCCTTCGAAACCGCCCAGCCCGATCAGGTCGATCGCCTGCTCGGCGCGGCGTTCCCGCTCCGCCCGGGCCAGGCCGCGCGCCTCCAGCCCCAGCTCCACGTTTTCGCGCACCGTCAGCCACGGAAACAGCGCGAAGCTCTGGAACACCATTGCGACGCCTTGGGGCGGGCCGTCCAGCGGCTTGCCATGCCACAGCACCTTGCCCGCAGTCGGCCGCAACAGTCCGGCGACGATGCGCAACAGGGTCGATTTGCCGGACCCCGAGCGGCCGAGCAGGGCCACGATCTCGCCTTCCAGCAGTTGCAGATTGACGTCGTCCAGTACCACCAGATCAGCACTGGCTTCCTTGTGATAGGCCTGCCGGCAGTCATGCACGTCCAGCAGCGCGGTCCGGGTAGCGGCAATATCCACGGCTTGTCCCCTCAGCCGAGTGTCAGATGGCGGCCGGCATAATCATACAAGGGTCGCCAAAGCAGCCGGTTGAACAGCAGCACGAAGCCGGACATCACGGCGACGCCCAGCACTACGCGGGCCATGTTCCCCTGATCGGTCGCCTGCGCGATATAGGCCCCGATGCCGTGCGCCGTCAGTTTCGTGTTCCCCCACGAAGCGACCTCGGCCACGATCGCCGCGTTCCATGATCCGCCGGATGCGGTGATCGCGCCGGTCACGTAATAAGCAAACACGCCGGGCAGCATCACCTTGCGCCACCACAGCAGTCCGCCGATCCCGAAATTTCGTGCCGCTTCCTGAAGGTCACCCGGAAACGCGGCGGCACCAGCAACCACATTGAACAGGATGTACCACTGCGTCCCCAGCACCATCAGCGGGGTCAGCCAGACGTCCGGGTTCAGTCGGAAATGCACGATGAAGAGCACGAACGGGGGGAACAGCAGATTGGCCGGGAACGCCGCCAGGAACTGTGCCACGGGCTGCGCCCGGCGCGCCCAGACCGGCCGCAGCCCCAACCAAACCCCGATCGGCACCCACACGATCGTTGCCAACGCGATCAGCACGACCACACGGATGAGCGTGTAGCAGCCCAGCACCACCACGTGCTCGAACTCCGCCCAGGCGAGCCGGCCGGACAGGAAGCCCACGATCCGATGCGCCGCGATCGTCACCGCCACAATCAGCAAGGCCAGCAGAAGTGCATCGAGCAGGCGCGACGGCGCGCGGCGCCGGCCACCGTCGCCCGACGGCCGCAGCCGCAGCCGTAATCCGCCGACACGGCCCAGCGCCGCGCCTGCGGCCTCGGCCGCCAGATGCAGCAGCCGAGTGCGCCGGGTCAGTTTCAGCACCCACGGATCCGCGGCGGTGGCCCCGGCGGTGGTTTCGAAGCGGAATTTCGCCGACCATGCCACCAGCGGGCGAAACAGAAGCTGATCGTACAGCAGAATCACCACCAGCATCGCCGCGATCGCCCAGCCCACGGCGCGGATATCGCGCCGTTCCAGCGCCAGGGCGACATACGATCCGATCCCGGGCAGCTTCCAGGTGTGGTCGCCGACGCTGATCGCCTCTGAGGCGACCACGAAAAACCAGCCGCCGGACATCGACATCATCGTGTTCCAGACCAGGCCGGGCATGGCGAACGGCACCTCCAGTCGCCAGAAGCGCTGCCACGGAGTCAGGTGAAAGCTGACTGCCGCCTCGGCAAGATCGGCCGGCACCGTGCGCAGCGACTGATACATGCTGAAAGCCATGTTCCAGGCCTGGCTGGTGAAGATGGCGAAGATCGCCGCCAGCTCCAGCCCCAGCACACGACCGGGAAACAGTTTCATGAAGAACACGACGGTAAACGTCAGGAAGCCCAGAATCGGGACGGATTGCAGGATGTCGAGCAGCGGCACCAGCACCACCGCGGCCCGACGGCTCTTCGCGGCGGCGGCGCCGTAACCAAAGGTGAAGATCAAGGATAAAGCGAGGGCGGCGAACATTCGCAGGGTGGTGCGCACCGCGTAATTCGGCAGATCGATGGGGTCGAGGCTGATTGCCACCGCCTGGGGTGCATTCAGCCGCAGAAATGTGCCGCTGGCCACGTGGGCGACTCCGACCAGGGCGCCGAATACCAGAAGGATTGCCGCGGCATCCCAGACATTCGGCAGGCGCCGTCCGAGAGCCGCAGCGGGGTAGGTGATGGTGGTCATCGTCGCGCCACGCTGCGGTTCGGGTGGATCGGTGCGAGGCCCGTTTATCCCGCCGGGTGGTGCAATGTCACGGAAGCAAAGCCGTTGGCCGAACTATCTTGCAGCGTTCACTCGGCGGCTTCCTGCTCGCGTGGGCTGAGGCCCACCGGCAGCCGCAGCATCAATAGCAGGGTTGCCACCGCCAGCACCGCGGCGAGCACATAGACGTTTCGCAACGAACCGGCCACGGCGTTCACCAGCCGAGCCAGATCCGCTGCCGGCAAGCCCGCACGCACCGACAGGTTCAACAACTGGTCCACCGCCCCGGCAGCGTCAGGCGGCAGTCCCCAGTCGAGCACCGCGCCGGATACCGCCGCACCCAGCGATTGCCCGACCATCCGCATGAACATGCTGGTAGAGGTCGCCGCCCCGCGTTCCCGCCAAGACGCGTGCGCCTGCACGGACACGATAAATGTCGTGTTGCAGAACCCCATGCCGATGCCGATCGCCGAGGC
>DATIMO010000174.1:0-2189 GCA_035475215.1 Acetobacteraceae bacterium
GCATCGAAGCGGAGGCCGAGGCAGCCAACCGCGAAACCCTGGCGCTGGACCCGATCCATTCATGCAAGCGGTTGTTCGTGCAGCGCCGCGCGGTGAAGACCTATCCCGATCCATCGGGCTTCGATGGGTCGGCACTGAGGCTGGCGCTGGAAGCCCGGTTCGGCGAGAAGCTGACGGAACGGTCATTCGCCCTGAACGTGACGCATTGGGAGAAATCGGCTGACGCCGAGGCGCTGGATCTGGCGATGCGCTACGCGGCCTGGGCCACGCTGACAGCGGCCGGGCGCGCGGAGCATCCCGGCAACACGCTGTTTCGTGTACCGCACAAGCTCGACCCGATGCATCTGGTGCCTGTGGAGACGATCGAGCGTGACGGCGTGACGATGCTGCGCCTGCCGCAGCATGATTGGCGGCACCGCGACGGGTTCGCGCTGACGGATGCAGGCATGACTCCGCAGCAGGCGCTGGATCAGATGAACTACTGCATCTGGTGCCATACGCAGGAGAAGGACTCCTGCAGTCGCGGATTGAAGGACCGCAAGACTGGTGCTTTTCAGAAATCGCCCTTCGGTGTGGCGCTGACCGGCTGCCCATTGGATGAAAAGATCAGCGAGATGCACGCGTTGCGCGCCCAGGGCTGGCTGCTCGGCGCGTTCGCTGCGATCGCGGTCGATAACCCGATGATGGCGGCCACTGGTCACCGCATCTGCAACGACTGCATGAAGGCGTGCATCTATCAGAAGCAGGACCCGGTCGATATCCCGCAGGCCGAGACCTCCATCCTGAAAGACGTGCTGGCACTGCCCTGGGGGTTCGAGGTTTACAGCCTGCTGACGCGCTGGAATCCGCTGGACGTCCGGCGTCCGCTGCCGCGTCCGGAGAGCGGACGTAAGGTGCTGATCGTCGGGTTGGGGCCGGCCGGGTTCACGTTGGCGCATCACCTGATGAACGACGGGCACACGGTGGTCGCGATTGATGGGCTGAAGATCGAGCCGCTAGGCCTCGATCCCGACGCGCCCGTGCGCGATGTGGAGGCGCTGTTCGAGAACCTGGATGATCGCGTGATGGCCGGCTTCGGCGGCGTGGCCGAGTACGGCATCACGGTACGCTGGAACAAGAACTACCTGAAGCTGATCCGATTGCTGCTGGAGCGGCGGCCGGAGTTTGCGCATTTCGGCGGCATACGCTTCGGCGGCACGCTGTCGATCGACGATGCCTGGGCAATGGGGTTCGACCATATCGCGTTGTGCATGGGTGCGGGCAAGCCGACCGTGCTGGATATCCCGAACGGACTGGCGCGCGGCGTGCGGGCCGCGTCGGATTTCCTGATGGCGCTGCAGCTTACCGGCGCGGCCAAGCGGTCCTCCGTTGCCAATCTGCAGCTTCGGCTGCCGGTGGTAGTGATCGGCGGTGGGCTGACGGCGATCGACACGGCAACTGAAAGTTTGGCGTACTACGTGCGGCAGGTGGAGAAATTCGCCACGCGATATCGCGTGTTGGTGGCGGAGCGCGGCGAAGCGGCAGTGCGCGCGGCCTGGACCTTCGAAGAGACCGAGATCGCCGATGAGTTCCTGGCACATGCCGCGGCGCTTTCCGGCGAGCGGGCCGCAGCGGCCGTGGCGGGGCGCAAGCCGCGATTGGCGAAGCTGCTGGATGACTGGGGCGGCGCGACCATCGCTTATCGGCGCAAGCTGACGCAGTCGCCGTCCTACACGCTGAACCACGAGGAAGTCGGCAAGGCACTGGAGGAAGCGGTGCGCTTCGCTGAGGGTCTGACGCCGGTTGCGGTCGAGGTCGATAGCTTCGGTCATGCCGCGGGATTGCGCGTTTCGCGGTCTGATGGCGGCGAAACGGTGCTGCCGGCGCGCGCCATCCTGGTGGCTGCGGGGACGCAACCCAACACGGTGCTGGCGCGTGAAGATGGACGGATCGCGCTGGACGGCAAATATTTTCAGGCGATCGATGAAACCGCCGCGCCGGTGACACCGGCGCGCGCCTTTCCCAAGCCGGATGTCGCCCAAGTACTGATGCACCGGGCAGAGGACGGCCGGGCGATCAGCTTCTTCGGTGACTTGCATCCCAGTTTCTATGGCAACGTCGTGAAGGCGATGGGTGGGGCCAAGCGTGGTTATCCGGTGGTGTCCCGCGTGCTGGCGGCGCGCGCTGCCACGGCGGTTTCCGGTGCCGAT
>DATIMO010000175.1:0-5527 GCA_035475215.1 Acetobacteraceae bacterium
CCGGCGTGTCTTCCACCATCGCGCGGTAATCGTAGAAGCTCATCGTGGCCATGTCACCTTCGGCATGGCGCACCTGCTGATAGCGCTGGAACAACTGGAACTGCTCGGCGGTGGCGCGCGACGGTACCTCGAATCCTTCCACCGACTCGTTCGCCCGGGCAAGGCGGCGTAGCGTCCGATCCGGTTGGAAAGTGGTAACTGGAATGCGTATCGGCACGCATGCCTGGCAGGACGGACAGACGGGCGCATACGCGATGTTGTGGCTGCGGCGAAACCCAGCGCGCGACAGCCTGTCATGCAGCGATTCGGCGTCCGGACCGGTGATCTCGGTCACCACCTTCCGCTCGGTCCGGCCAGTTAGATACGGGCACGGAAGCGGGGCGGTGGTGTAGAAGAACTGTGGCCGGCGCGGTGGCTTGTACGTCATTTCCGGAGTGTCCGGAATGCATGTTCCCGAACCCGCCGGCTCAGGTCAATGCCGCAGATGCGCATCATTGCATCAATCGCAAGGTAGCCGCGACGCGTGACGGCTCCGGCCCCAGCGTCAGCGTCTCTCCGTCGCGCCAGCTTCGTAGCAAATCACGGCTGTGACGGCTCAGCAGGTTGCCGGATTGTCCGGGTGCCATCATGAACAGGCTTCGATCGAGGTCGGCCAGATCATAGACCCCGCGATACTCCGGTCCATGCAAAGCAGTGAACCCGCCGAACGTCGTGCCGGCGGCATCGATCGTCGTCGCGCTGCCCGGCGCCGGGATGCGGAGCGTGCCGAAGCCGCGTAACCCTGGAATCGCCCGCAGCAGCGGATGAGCGAATTCAGCCTGATGCGCGTCCCCCCAACGCCAAGACGCCGGATCGGGACCGTATTCGCGAGCCAGGTCCGCGACCGCCGTGTTCAGCGTGGCCTGGAGCATTCCGGCGCAATCGCCACCGCACCAGTGCGCCCCACCGCGCAGCAGCACGCTGGCCACAAATTCCGCGGTCGGCGCCACCGCGCCCGCCCCGCTTGGCGTCACGCCGGCCCGTTGCAACAGCGCGGCGTAGAACCGATCGATCCAGGCGGCAAAAATCAGCGGCTGCGGTTTGTCCATCGCCATCGTGCCGTCCCAACCATCCAATAGCGCCAATGCCTTGCCGGCCACCCCCTGGGCGGGGGCGATGGACAGCAGCGTCGGCAGAACCTGTTCCGCGAAAAGGCTTTTCACATCCATCTGCATGCGGGCGAAATCGGCGGCAGTATGACGATCGGAACGACCGAGCAGTTCACGAATACGCCGTGCCCGCCAGTCGCCGAACCAATCTCGGCCCAGAAATACAGGAAATTCTGGCGGGGCAATCCGTTCATTCGCGTTCACCAACCTGCCGCTGGCAGGTGCGACATAATGTGGAAGCTGTTCGCCCGAGGCCCAGCCGACCCAATCGAACGCCCCATCAGCACCGGACACCGGCATCTCCCCGTTCCCCGATTTTCGAATCGGCACCCGTCCGGTCACGTAGAGTCCTATACTTTTGGCATCGGCGACCAGCAGGTTCTGTACAGGCGACGAAATCATGGCCGCCGCTTTCCCCGCTTCCTCGACCGTTCTTGCACGGTTCAGTGCCAGCAACCCGGCCGCCGCGGTATCACCGGGCTGCAGGTTGGCCATCGAGACTGCGAGCACGGGACCGCCGGGATCCATCAGATCGCTGACCACCGGACCGTGCCGGGTTTCGCGGACGGTCAGCACCGTGTCGGGCTGGCCACGAACGCGAATGCGTTCCTCACGCAACGCGAACGGCTTCGGCCCATTTGGTGTCTGATACTGGTCGGCGCCAACAGGGCTCTCGATGAAGATGTCCTGCACATCGGCACCCGTCGTGGTGAACGTCCAGGCGATGTGACTGTTCCGCCCGAGCACCACACCAGGCACCCCGGGCGCGCTGGCTCCCGCCAGTACCTGGTCCGGCGTATCGATCCGCACCAAGTACCAAAGACTCGGAAAACCGAACGCCAGATGGGGGTCGCCGGCCAGCAGAGGTGCCCCGGTAGCGGTGTGGCTGCCATCCACCGCCCATTCGTTGGAGGCGTGGTCGGGCTGCGTGAATGGCGCCGGAAAGGCCGGCAGCGGCATCCCACCCACCGCGGCGTAGCGGATCGCGCTGCCCCGCATCGCGGCTGGCTCGCCGGCTTCGTGCTGCGCTGGCCACAACGCATCTACCAGGGCTGCTGGCAAATGCGCCGATAGCCGCAGCCGGGCCAATTCCTGACGCCAGTTCATCGACAGCCACATGCCCATCGTCTTGCCCCAGAGCAGGCAATCGACCGGAGACCACGCCTCCGGCGCCCCGAGCAGAATGAACTCCGGTGCGCTGAACCGCCCATGCGCGCCGATCCATGCATTCACCCCCGCACTGTACGCCTCCAGTATGGCTCGCTCATCCGGGGGCAGCGCCGCATAGTCGGCCATCGCGCGGACCCGCAACCCCAGCACTCGCATCTCCTTGTCGATCGGCAACGTTGCCGGCCCGGCGATTTCTGACAGCCGCCCGGACGCCGCACGACGCATCAGGTCAAGCTGGAACATCCGATCACGGGCATGCACATAGCCAAGCGCGGCCGCCGCATCCACCAGCGTGGCGGCACGGATCCGTGGAATGCCATGTTCGTCGAAGCGGATATCGACCGGGGCGGAAAGCCCAGGAATGCTGGCCGACTGGTTGCGGGACGGCACCGTCAGCCACAGCAGTCCGGCAAATCCCACCGCCAGCAGCAGCAACACCACGCCGATGCTGGTCAGCAGGGTGCGGGCGAGCCGAAGCATGCGGCACAAAAAGGGGCGAAGCACGGCAGAGACAAACCAGAAGCGACCCGCACGGGCAAGCGTTTCACGCCTTCTCCTCGCCCGCATTTGGGGAGCATTCGGTTCGCGCGGCGAACCGGGTGAGGGTCTTTCGGCCATGGAAGGTTATTTTGGCACGCAAAATGCTGTGCCTGTCCCGACCCCGCGGAGTCCGGCATGGCGACCAGCATCATCTCCGTATCGCCCGATCGCAGGAGCGACGCTCCGCAGGCTGCCCCGGCACCTCCGGCGTCAGGCGGTATCAGCTTTCACGACGTGCTATCGGCTCTGAACCCCCTGCAATACATGCCGGTAGTCGGCACGATTTACCGTGCGGTGACCGGAGACACGATCCCCGAAGGTCTGCGACTGGGTGGATCGTTGCTGGTGAGCGAGTTGATGGGCGGGCCGATCGGGGTGCTCACCAACGTCGCCATGACCATCGCCGAAAAGGTCTCCGGTATCGACCCGGAGCGGATCGCGCATTCTATCGCCGTCGGATTGGGGCTGACGACCGATGGCGAGACGCAATCCCCCGCACCGAAGCCATCTGTCGCCGCAACGGCGACCGCCACGTCCACCCCGGCGCCGGGATGGACGACCGGTGATCTCGCCAATGATGGCGTGACCTTCGCCGACGACGGCACCCCCACATTGGGCAACATGCATGGAGCGGAGGCACTGAATGCGGTGGAGCTTGGACGCGTTCGCAGCGCTGTCGCAGCCTATGCGCGTACTGCTGCCTTGGCGTCGTGATGGCGGTTACTGGCGCGAAATACCATCGCGCACCTTCGTCGTCCTCGATCCATGGGCCAGTTTGATCAGTATCATCCAGTCACGCGCTTGTCAGATCCGGAATACAATCGACCGCTTGCCGGAACCCGGTGTGGACTGGTTGACTCCCGGCGCGGCGGTTCTGCCGTCGCAGGCAGGAGGAACGCCGCATGCCGATGCAAGCCCCCCTCGCTGCCACCGCGCTGGCGGTGGTTACCACCTTCGCCTACCCGAGCCACGCCGCCATGATCGAAAATGCGCCCTACGGCACCACGAAGACCGGCCAGCACGTGGATCGCTACACCATGGTCAACGATCACGGCATGGTGGTGCGGTTCTTGACCTATGGCGGAATCATCACCGATATCGATGCGCCCGACCGCGACGGCCGATTGCGTGACGTCGTTCTCGGACTCAAGACGCTCGGCGACTACGAGACTAAAAGCCCCTATTTCGGCGCGCTGGTCGGCCGCTATGCCAACCGCATCGCCAAGGGCCGCTTTACTCTGAATGGCAAGACCTACGAGCTGCCCATCAACAACCCGCCCAACTCGCTGCACGGCGGCACCGTCGGGTTCGACAAGATGGTGTGGGACGTGCATCCGGTGCCGGTTGCCGACGGTGTCGGCGCGGTGCTGACACTGACCAGTCCGGACGGGCAGGACGGCTACCCAGGCACGATGCACATCCAGGTGCAGTACTCGCTCACCAACGACAACGCGCTGCGCATCGACTATCAGGCGACCACTGACCAGGATACGGTGATCAACCTCACCAACCATTCCTATTTCAACCTGGCAGGCAACGGCTCCGGCAACGTCGAAGCGCAGCTTCTGATGCTGAACGCCGACAACTACACACCGGTTGATACGACGTCCATTCCCACTGGACAGATTGCGCCGGTGGCCGGCACGCCGCTCGATTTCCGGCAGATGACACCGATCGGCGCACGGCTGCGCAGCGCCTTCGACCAGATCAGCTACGTCCACGGCTACGACCATAACTTCGTGCTGAACAACTGGAAATCGGGACAGGTGGAATTCGCCGCGCGTGCCTATGATCCTGCCTCCGGCCGCGTACTCGACTGCTATACTGACCAGCCTGGGGTACAGCTTTACACATCCAACTATATCACCGGGGCATACGTCGGCTCATCCGGCACCGCATACCGGCAAACCGAAGCGTTCACATTGGAGACACAGCATTTCCCGGACAGTCCGAACCACCCCGACTTCCCCACCACCACGCTGAAGCCCGGCGAGACCTTCCGTTCGACCACGATCTTCCGTTTCGGCACGGACAGCCCGTTCCCGCCGATCAAGCCGTGATCGCGCCAAATCGATGTCTGTAAGCGGGAAGTCGTCGCCCTTGCACAGCAGCAGCACATCCAGCAGTTGCGCGCAGGCGTAAGCGAAGCGGTCACCCGTTCGCCCGCTCCAGTTCCGCCTCCGTAATCCCCAGCTTCGCCGCCGCTTCCCGCACCTGCTGCCACGTCCGTTCATCGACCGGGATGCCACCTGCCCGAGCCGCCGCGGCGCGCCGTTCCGGCTCTCCCGGCAACAGCACCTCATCGAACCCCGGAGCCACCCGCGCCGAACGAATATGCGCCCGCGTCGCCTCCACGCCTGCAACAATCCCGCCGCGGTCGCCGATCCGCGACAAGTCGATCAGCACCGCGAACATGCTGTTCAGGATGCCACCCTTGCGTGGCTCCTCGGCGCGCTGTCCGCCAACCACCGCGCCGGCCATGATCTCGCACATCACCGCCAGGCCAGATCCCTTGTGCCGCCCGAAGGTCAGCAGTGCTCCGGCATGGTCATCAATGAAACCTTTCGGATCGTCAGTCGGCTGCCCCGCGGCATCGATCAACGAATCTTCCGGCACCTTCACACCCTTGTTGTGCGCCACCCGCGCTTTTCCGGCCGCGATCGTGGTGG
>DATIMO010000176.1:0-4218 GCA_035475215.1 Acetobacteraceae bacterium
ACTGAATCGCTTCACTGCAGCAGCAACGCGTCCGGTGTCTGACGTGCGGCGGCGCCCCGGCTGGCGCGGACTTGGGGCGTTCTGGGCCATCTTGCTGATAGTGCTGACCGGCGGGGGTGGGGCGCTGCAACTGCTCGGTCCTCCGGCACCACCGGCGCCGGTCGCTGCACCTGTCCGGCAGATCACCCAGGCGATCCCGCGGCCGGTTCGCGTTGTTCAGCCCGTCGCTGCACCGCTGGCCCCGGAACACCGGCCAGGCCGTGACACGCCCGGCCCCGTCGCCGATCCCGACCCGGCTCTGCTGGAACCGACATCGGGCACCCCCGCACCGCTGCCCCGCATCGCCGACGACGGGCGCATGCCGATGCAACTCTATGCCGCAGGTTTCGACGGCAGCAGCCGCCGTCCCCGCGTCGGGCTGGTGCTGGCCGGAATCGGGTTGAACACGCGGCTGAGCGACCAGGCGATCCGCACCCTGCCCGGCGGCGTGACGCTGGCCGTGTCGCCCTACGCGGCCGATCCGTCACATCTGCTGACCGAAGCCCGCATGGCTGAGCACGAATACCTGTTGTCGATCCCCATGGAGCCGGAAAGTTTCCCGCTCAACGATGCCGGCGATCACGCGTTGACCACTCGCGCCTCGCAGGAAGACAACGCACAGCAGCTTGTTTGGGCGATGTCGCGTTTCGCCGGATATGTCGGGGCCACCGGGGCTCTGGGACTTACCCGCGGGGAGCGTTTCGCCGCCGCGCCGGCGGACATGGAACCGGTGCTGCTGGCCCTGGCACGACGCGGACTGCTCTATATCGATCCTCGTCCCGCGCAGCAGGTGCCCGGGCGGCTGCCGCAGGTCTGGAGTCGCCAGGTGGATCTGGTGATCGACGAACCCGACGATGCCGCGGCGATCGAACAGAAACTCGCAGCACTGACCAGGATTGCTCTGCAAAAAGGCAGCGCCGTCGGACTTGCCGGCGCTGTCCGGCCCGTAACGTTGGAGCGAATTGCCGCCTGGGCCAATGGCTTGGCCGAACAGGGTGTTGCGCTGGCGCCGGTCAGCGCCCTGGTGCACCCCCCCGCCTCGGCAGCGACCCAATGAGCCTGCTGCCCTATCGTCCCAATGTCGGCGCGGTGTTGTTCAACCGCGATGGCCTGGTGTTCGTTGCCCGCCGCGCCGATCTGCCGAATGCGGAAGGTGCGCCAGGCGGCTGGCAGTTGCCGCAGGGCGGTATCGACGCCGACGAGGCCCCTCGCGCCGCCGTGCTGCGTGAACTGAATGAGGAAATCGGTACCGATCGGGTGGAGATCATCGCCGAGCATCCGGAATGGCTGGTTTACGACTTTCCCCCCGAGATCACCGGACCGCTTCCCGACCGCTTTCGCGGCCAGCGCCAGCGCTGGTTCGCGCTGCGCTTCACCGGGACGGACGCGGATATCCGTCTGGATGTTGATCCGCATCCGGAGTTCGATGCCTGGCGCTGGGTGAAGCTGGCCGAAGTTCCGGGGCTCGCGATTGGTTTCAAACGCACCATTTACGACGCTTTGGCACGATCTTTCGCCCACTTTGCCGCGGAGTAGAGCGTGATCGCTTAAGGCGGACCCGTCGGAAAGCGTGAATAACGCTATCAAAACAAAGCAAGCTGCTGGCGCGTGACCCTTGGGCTCAACCCAGGTGGCGGGTCACCCACGACCTGATGCCGCAAGAGTGTCTCATAACCAACCGCCACGTCCAGCGACCGCTTCGGGT
Organism: Acetobacteraceae bacterium; assembly: GCA_035475215.1. Classification (GTDB taxonomy): domain Bacteria; phylum Pseudomonadota; class Alphaproteobacteria; order Acetobacterales; family Acetobacteraceae; genus DATDIC01. Next base: position 1,745 of record DATIMO010000176.1, read on the forward strand.
GGAAAGCCGTCGGTCCAATTGCCGGCGCGGCTTTGCTGCCCGGAAATTCTCCAAATGGTTGTAGAACCGCTATTAGCTCAGCTAATGATTGTAATCTGTATTTTTATATTGACAGCTATGACAAACGTGTTAATGAGAAACAATAATTGCGCGACATAACGCCGCGGTGGGGAGACGAAAGATGGCAGAGATGGGCGACGCGGGAAATCGGCCGGCAGGAATTCAGAGATCGCGCCGTAATCTCGTAAAGATTGGCACTATTGCGGCATCCGCACTAGTCTTTGATGCAATGAGAGCGAATCCGGCGGACGCCGCCCATGGGCCCCATCCTGGACCGGGCCCCTACCCTGGACCGGGCCCCCACCCTGGACCGGGCCCCCACCCTGGACCCTCTGCGAGCTGCTTCCTAAGGGGCACGACAATCTGCACCGCAGAGGGCAATAAGAAGATCGAAGAACTTGCAGTTGGTGATCTGCTTCCAACCGTTTTCGGCGGGATATGCCCCATTGAGTGGATCGGCCGCTACCACTTCAACAGGAGTGATCCGAGCAAGGCGTGGGTCAAGGATGTTCTCCCAATTCGTGTCGCCCGATCAGCTCTCGGTCCAGATGTGCCGCACACCGACTTGTTTGTCACCAGGGCGCATGCATTGCTTATCGATGATGTCCTGGTGCCAGTGTGCAACCTGATCAATGGCACGACGATTGCACTGCATGACGCTGCCGGGCTCAACGAATTGGAATTTTTCCATATCAAACTCGAACATCACAATGTAGTTTGGGCAGAAGGAGCTCCGTGCGAGACTCTGATTGATGTCGATGAGAATGCGGTCAATTTTGCCGAGTATCTTCGGGAATATGGACAGCCCATATCCAAGAACGCTCCGTGTGCGCCGGTGCTTGGCTTCGGCCGCCGGGTCGAAATAACGTCGCGCTTCCGCAGCGCCATCTCGCCCTTGATTGATCTCCGCCAAAAGCTTGACATCATTCGAGACAAGCTAGAGGAGGGTGACGTCACTCATTTGCGGCTACCAGAACGCGTATCTTGATGTTGAGGACCCTTCTCCCGCTCCCGCAGGCGGTTGTTTCGACACGCGGGCAGGAAAGCAAGTAAGTCGAACCACGGAGACACGGAGAAGAGATCATGCGCTTCGCGCGCCCTCTCGCCGGTCGATTGCGCGCAGCGAAAAAGAGCCTTCTCCGTGGCTCCCCGCCTCCGTGGTGAAGCTCCCTACCTGACCGACGAGCCGGCGCAGCCATGAGGACATGTGACCGGATTGTGTCCCCGGGCGCGACTGGAGCAGTAGTCCAGAGATTGATTTGCGGCAGTTCCGATGGCGATCGGGCTAATCTTGGCGCCTACGCGCTCCCGCCGGACGCAGGTCCTCTACCCCTTCACCCCGCCCATCGTCAGCCCGGTGCTCATATACCGCCGGAACGCATAATAGATCGCGATCGGCGGCAATGCGTAAATCACCGCGGTCGCCATCATCAGGTTCCACGGCGCCTCGTCGCTGTTAAGGAACTGGCCCAACGCCACCGGCACCGTCATGTTCTGTGGTGACGACAGCAGCAGATACAGGTACAGATACTCATTCCAGGCCAGCAGCAGCGCATAGGTACCGATCGCAACCATGGCCGGAGCCATCAGCGGAAGATAGACGCGGAAGTAGATCTGCAGCGGTGAGGCGCCGTCGATCCGCGCGGCCTCATCCAGTTCGATCGGAATGCTGGTGCCGTATTGCTGGAAGATGAAAATCGCATACGGGGTGGCAAACGTCACCTCCACCGCGATCACCGCCCACAGATGATCCGACAATCCGTAGCTCTGCATCACCCGATAGAACGGGATCGCCAGGAACGACATCGGGATGACATAGGTCAGCAGCGCCGCGTTGCTGATCACCCAGGCGCCGCGCAATCGCATCCGTCCGACCACGAAACTGGTCAATGACCCGATTGCCAGCGTCAGTGCTGCCGTGGCCACGCCGATGATCAGGCTGTTGCCCATCTCGTGCCAGAAATGCGCCAGATACCAGTAACTCTGGGTCAGCACGACCCGGAAGCTGTCGATCGTCGGCTCGGCCGGCCACAGCAATCCGCTGAAGATGCTGTTCTTCGATTCCAGCGCGACTTCAACCATGTTGTAGAGCGGCGTCAGCGTCCAGATCAGGATGACCACCCCCAGCAGCAACTCCGCCGCCACCGTGACCCGCCGGTTCAACCGCCGGCGCCGTCGGCCGCTGCTGTGGCGGCGAACGCCACGAACCGACACAACGCTCGCGCTCATAGCTGCACCCGTGTCTTGGCCAACTTGCGCATCAGCACGATCACCAATGGGATCAGCAGCGGCAGTGCCGACATCACTGCGGCCATGCCGAGTTGCGGGTTATCCACCACGAACGCATCGCGGATACCCAGCGTGGCGAGCACATGCGTGGACAGCGCCGGTCCGCCACCCGAAACAAAATACAC
>DATIMO010000177.1:0-9194 GCA_035475215.1 Acetobacteraceae bacterium
GTCACGATACGCTGGCGATCACCGCCGCAGGGATCGAGGGGCTGAAGCAGCGACTTGGCAAATCGCCAGCCACGAATGCGGCGGCCGGTAGCGGCGAAGGAGACGCGGCATGAGCGACTCGCAGCCCAGACGCGGCCCGACCCTGTCGCGTGAAGCGATGTATCAGATCATCCGAAACCCGGTAATCACGGAAAAGGCGACCCGCCTGTCCGAGCATGGGCAATATGTGTTCAGCGTTTCTTTGTCGGCCAGCAAGCCGGAGATCAAGGCGGCGGTCGAAGGACTGTTCGGTGTGCAGGTGCTGGCCGTCAACACGCTGGTCCAGAAAGGCAAGACCAAGCGCTTCAAGGGCCGGCCGGGGCAGCGTTCCGACATGAAGAAGGCGTTCGTCAGACTGGCTGCCGGCCAGCAGATCGACTTCACCACCGGTTTGACGTGAGAGCCAGCCGATGCCGATGAAGAACTACAATCCGGTTACCGCCAGCCTGCGCGGCACCGTGCTGATCGATCGGTCCGAGCTGTGGAAGGGCAAGCCCGTCAAGGCACTGACCGAGGGCAAGATCGGCACCGGCGGGCGCAACAACCACGGGCGGATCACCAGTCGGTTTCGCGGCGGCGGGCACAAGCAGTCCTATCGCTACGTCGATTTCAAGCGGCGCAAGTTCGACGTGCCGGCCAGGGTGGAGCGACTGGAATACGACCCGAACCGCACCGCCTTCATTGCGCTGGTGAAGTACCAGGACGGTGAGCTGGCCTATATCATTGCGCCGCAACGGTTGCGTGCGGGTGATACGGTGATTGCAGGCCAGCGTGCCGACATCAAGCCTGGCAACGCGATGCCGTTGGCGGCTATTCCAGTCGGTACGATCGTCCATAATATCGAGATGAAGGCGGGGGCCGGGGGCAAGATCGCACGGTCTGCCGGCACCTATGCGCAGCTTGTCGGGAAAGATTCCGGCTATGCGCAGATCAAGCTGATGTCCGGCGAATTGCGGGTGGTGCGGGCCGAGTGCATGGCCTCGATCGGCGCGGTTTCGAACCCGGACAACATGAACCAGAAGATCGGCAAGGCCGGTCGCACGCGGTGGATGGGCAAGCGTCCGCACAATCGTGGCGTGGTGATGAACCCGGTCGATCATCCGCTGGGAGGCGGCGAGGGCCGCAGCTCTGGCGGGCGGCATCCGGTCACGCCGTGGGGCAAGCCGACCAAGGGATACAAGACTCGCGCCAACAAGCGGACCGACAGCCTGATCATCCGTCGGCGGAAGGTTGGCAAGTGATGAAGGGAAGCTAGGGCGATGGCACGTTCCATCTGGAAAGGCCCGTTCGTCGATGGGTATCTGCTGGCGAAAGCCGAGGCCGCACGGACATCGAGCCGCAACGAGATCATTCGCATCTGGTCGCGTCGATCGACCATTCTGCCGCAGTTCGTCGGGCTGACTTTCGGCGTCTATAACGGGCGCAAGTTCCTGCCGGTGCAAGTGAACGAGAACATGGTTGGCCACAAGTTCGGCGAATTCTCGCCCACGCGCACCTTCGCCGGCCATTCCGGCGACAAGCGCGCAAGGCGAGGCTGAGGGTCATGAGTAAGCCCAATCATCCGCGCACACTGGCGGACACCGAGGCGCAGGCGGTTCTGCGGAACCTGCGGGTCAGCCCGCGCAAGCTCAATCTTGTTGCCGGCATGATCCGCAATCTGCCGGCGGCTCAGGCGGTGGCGACGCTGACGTTCAGCAAGCGGCGCATTGCCGGGCAGGTGAAGAAGGTATTGGAGAGCGCGATCGCCAATGCCGAGAACAATCATCGGCTGGATGTCGATCGATTGTTCGTTTCGCGAGCCGAGGTGGGACGGGCGATCGTGATGCGGCGCTTTCATGCGCGCGGACGCGGACGGTCGTCGCGGGTGGAGAAGTGGTTCAGCCACTTGAAGATTGTGGTGGCGGAGCGTGAGCAGAACGCCGGGAAGGAGGCCGCGTAATGGGTCACAAAGTGAATCCGGTCGGGCTGCGGCTTGGGATCAACCGCACCTGGGACAGCCGCTGGTACGCCGGCAACGACTATGCGCCGCTGCTGCACGAAGACCTGAAACTGCGCGGCCATCTTCGGCAGAAGTTGCGCGGGGCGGGCGTGTCCCGCGTGGTGATCGAACGCCCGGCCAAGAAGCCGCGCGTGACCATTTACGCCGCGCGGCCGGGCGTGGTGATCGGCAAGAAAGGCCAGGACATCGAGGTTCTGAAGAAGGACCTCAGCCGAATGGCGAAGTCGGAAGTGGCGCTGAACATCGTCGAGATTCGCAAACCGGAGATCGACGCAACGCTGGTGGCCGAGAACATCGCCCAGCAGTTGGAACGGCGGGTGGCATTTCGCCGCGCCATGAAGCGCGCCGTACAGTCGGCGATGCGGTTGGGGGCACAGGGCATCCGGATCAACTGCGGCGGGCGACTGGGCGGGGCGGAGATCGCGCGTGTGGAGTGGTATCGCGAAGGCCGCGTGCCGCTGCATACGCTGCGGGCCGACATCGATTTCGGTCAGGCGACGGCGAAGACGACCTACGGCACTTGTGGCGTGAAGGTGTGGGTGTTCAAGGGCGAGATCATGGCGCATGACCCGCTGGCGCAAGACCGCCGCGCCGCCGAGCAGGCGCCGCAGAGGTAAATGTTACTATGACCAACTATATCGGACCGTTCATTGTCATGGCCGGCGAAGGCCGGCCATCCACGTCTCGCTGTGGTGGCACGAAGACGTGGATGGCCGGGACAAGCCAGGCCATGACGAATTGGTGCACGGTCGCGATACCGAAATTGGACGTGCACTGATGCTGCAACCGAAACGTACGAAATTCCGCAAGGCGCACAAGGGCCGGATCCACGGCAACGCCAAGGCGGGGACCCAGCTCAATTTCGGCACCTACGGGCTGAAGGCGCTGGAGCCCGATCGCATAACTGCTCGGCAGATCGAGGCGGCGCGGCGCGCCATTACTCGCGCGATGAAACGTACCGGCCGGGTGTGGATCCGCATTTTCCCGGACGTGCCGGTCTCGATCAAGCCGGCTGAGGTGCGGATGGGATCGGGCAAAGGCAGTCCGGAGTTCTGGGTCGTCCGCGTGGCGCCCGGGCGGATCATGTTCGAACTCGACGGCGTGGCAGCCGACACCGCGCGCGACGCGCTGACGCTCGGCGCCGCCAAGCTGCCGATCCGGACCAAGATCGTGCAGCGGATGGGAGACGTCTGATGGCCAAGACGCCGCGGAACAAGGCTTCCGACATTCGCACCAAGACGCCGGACGAGCGGGCGGCGCTGTTGCGGGAACTGCGGCGCGAGCAGTTCAACCTGCGCTTCCAGCGGGCGACCGGGCAGGCCGAGGGCACCGCGCGGATCAAGCAGGTTCGCCGCGAGATTGCTCGGGTGAAGACCATAATGACTGAAAAAGCTGCGGGCGAGCGCAGGCCCGCCGCGATGGCGAGCTGAAGGATCGACGACATGCCAAGGCGCGTGCTGACCGGCCGGGTGACCAGCGACAAGATGGACAAGACCGTCACGGTCCTGGTCGATCGTCGCGTCATGCATCCGCTGTACAAGAAGTTCATCCGGCGTTCGAAGAAATACGCTGCACATGACGAGGCCAACCAGTGCCACACCGGCGACGTGGTGCGGATCGAGGAATGCCGTCCGATCAGCAAGCGCAAATCGTGGATGGTGATCGAGCGGAACGGACAGCCGATGTGGGGGCATTCCGAAGGTGCGGCGGCGGTATCTGCTGAAGGAGCCACGTCATGATTTCCGCAGAGACCAATTTGGACGTCGCCGATAATTCCGGCGCGCGTCGGGTGCAATGCATCAAGGTGCTGGGCGGATCGAAGCGCAAGACCGCTTCGGTGGGGGACGTGATCGTGGTTTCGGTGAAGGAAGCGATTCCACGCGGCAAGGTGAAGAAGGGCGATGTGCATCAGGCAGTTATCGTGCGCACGTCGTTCCCGGTGCGCCGCCAGGATGGCAGCGCGATCCGCTTCGATCGGAACGCGGCGGTGCTGATCACCAAGCAGCAGGAGCCGATCGGGACGCGCATCTTCGGCCCGGTGGTGCGCGAGCTGCGCGGGCGCAAGTTCATGAAGATCATCTCGCTTGCACCAGAGGTGATCTGATGGCGGCGCGCATCCGCAAGGGCGACACGGTGGTGGTGATCAGCGGTGCCGAGAAAGGCCGTCGCGGCGAGGTGCTGCGCGTGTTTCCCAGGGCCGATCGGGCGATCGTGCAGGGCGTGAACATGGCGACCAAACACACGAAGGCGACCGGCTTCGGCAGTCCCGGAGGGATCGTGCAACAGGAAGCCAGCATTCACCTGTCGAACCTGAAGCTGATCGACCCGAAGACCGAGCAGCCGACCAAGGTCGGGTTCCGGATTCAGGAGGATGGCCAGAAGGTCCGCGTCGCCAAGGCGACCGGCCAGGTAATCGAGGCATGAGATGAGCGGAACCAAGAAGGCGCCGAAGAAGGGCGCAGCCCCGGCAAAGGGACCGAAGGGGCAAGGGCAGCAGACTCGTGGCGCCGGTGCACCGCCGTCGCGCAAGGAAGCCGCACGCGAGCGGGCCGCGGCGCCACAGGCTGGAGTAGAGGCGCCGGCGGCGTCCCCGTCCGAGATGCCGCGGCTGCAACGAAAATACCTCGACGAAGTGCGTGCCAAGCTGGCTGAGGAGTTCGGTTACAAGAACCCGATGCAGGTGCCGCGGCTTGAAAAGATCGTGCTGAACATGGGCGTGGGCGAGGCGACGGCGGACCAGAAGACGCTCGATTCCGCGGTTGGCGAGCTGATGGCGATCAGCGGCCAGCGGCCGGTCAAGACGGTGGCGAAGAAGGCGATTGCCGGCTTCAAGATCCGCAAGGGCCTGCCGATTGGCTGCAAGGTCACGCTGCGCAAGGCGCGCATGTACGAATTCATGGACCGGCTGATCAATATCACCTTGCCACGCGTGCGCGATTTCCGCGGCATCCAGGGCAAGGGCTTCGACGGGCGCGGCAATTTCGCGATGGGATTGAAGGAGCAGATCGTCTTCCCGGAGATCAACTACGACCGGGTTGATGCGATCCGCGGGCTGGATGTGGTGTTCGTGACGACCGCGAAAACCGACCCGGAGGCGAAGGCGCTGCTGAAGGCCTTCGACCTGCCGTTCGCAAGCTGAGAGCATTGGAAAACCGCAGGGCATGTCCTGAAAGGTTCCGGAGGTAAGGATACAGAATGGCCAAGACCTCACAGGTCAATCGCAACAAGATGCGCGAACGCATGGCGGCCCGCGACAAGGGCAAGCGTGCGGCGCTGAAGGCGATCCTGATGGATCGCAGTCTTCCGGTGGAAGACCGGTTCAACGCGTCGCTGAAGCTGGCCCAGTTGCCGCGCAACGGCGCGGCGGTGCGGGTGCGGCTGCGCTGCGAGCTGACTGGGCGCGGACGCGGCAATTATCGCAAGTTCAAGCTGTGCCGCATCGCGCTGCGCGATCTGGCCTCATCCGGGCAGATCCCCGGCATGGTCAAGGCGAGTTGGTGAGGGGCGACGATGTCCTTGTCTGATCCTTTGGGTGACATGCTCACCCGCATCCGCAACGCGCAGCGCGCGCGTCATACAAGCTGCGTGGCTCCGGCTTCCAGGCTGCGCGCCAACGTGCTGGACGTGCTGAAGCGTGAAGGCTACATCCGCGGCTTCTCGGCCGAGGAGCTGCGACCCGGTATCGCGCAGCTTCGTATCGAGCTGAAATATACCGAAGGCGAACCGGTCATCAAGGAAATCCACCGGGTCTCCACGCCCGGCCGGCGGGTGTATTCCAAGATCAAGGAGCTGCCGCGGGTCTATGCCGGATTGGGGGTTTCCATCCTGTCCACGCCGCGCGGGGTCATGAGCGATTCCGAGGCGCGGGCCGCCAATGTGGGGGGCGAAGTCCTGTGTCGGGTGTTCTGATGTTTGCTGGGGGCTGCTGATGTCGCGTGTAGGCAAATACCCGGTCGAAATACCGCAGGGCGTGCAGGTCGCGATTGCCGGTACCCGGCTGACTGCCAAGGGGCGGCTGGGCGAACTCAGTCTGACCCTGACGGATCAGGTCGACACAAAGGTAGAAGGCAATCGGGTGACGGTTGCACCACGCAACGAAGCACGTCAGGCACGGATGATGTGGGGCACGACGCGCGCCAGCGTCGCCAACATGGTGCGCGGTGTGGCGACCGGGTTCTCGCGATCAATGGAAATTACTGGTACCGGCTATCGTGCTTCGGTGCAGGGCAAGAATCTGGTGATGAACCTCGGCTATTCGCATGACGTCGTGTTTCCGATTCCGGATGGAATCAAGATCACCTGTGAGCGGCCGACGGCGGTAAAGGTGGAAGGCGTGGACAAGCGCCTGGTCGGCCAGGTGGCGGCCGAAATCCGCGGCTTTCGCCCGCCGGAGCCGTACAAGGGCAAGGGCATCCGCTACAGCGACGAGACCATCCGGCGCAAGGAAGGCAAGAAGAAATGAGTGGTCGTTTGCGTGACCCCTCCCCTAACCCCTCCCGCAAGGGGAGGGGAAATTGGGTGGATCCCTCCCGCAAAGAAAGGGGGGCGTTCCTGTGAGCAGCATGCAGGAGCTGCGAGATCGCCGGCGAAAACGCCTGCGGTATTCGTTGCGGCAGAAAGCGGGCGGACGGCTGCGCTTATCCGTGTTCCGTTCCAGCAAGCACATCTATGCGCAGGTGATCGACGACGCGGCCGGGCGCACGATGGCGGCGGCGTCCTCGCTGGACAAAGCAGTGCGCGAGGCGTTGCACACCGGAGCCGACAAGGCGGCTGCGGCGGCGGTCGGCAAGCTGGTCGCCGAGCGGGCGATTGCGGCCGGCATCAAGGACGTGGTGTTCGACCGCGGCGCCTATCTGTATCACGGCCGCGTCAAGGCGCTGGCCGATGCCGCCCGCGAAGGCGGGTTGGCGTTCTGAAGGACCTGACATAATGGCACGTGAACCTCGCGAAGGCCGGCGTCGCGACCGCGCTCCCGGCGGCGATCGCGACAGCGATGACGGCATCATCGACAAGTTGGTGACCATCAATCGTGTGGCCAAGGTAGTGAAGGGTGGCCGCCGTTTCGCGTTCGCCGCGCTGGTCGTGGTGGGCGATCAGAAAGGGCGCGTCGGCTACGGCGCCGGCAAGGCTCGAGAGGTGCCGGAAGCAATCCGCAAGGCAACCGAGCGAGCCAAGCGCGGCATGATCCGCGTGCCGATGAAGGAAGGCCGCACGCTGCATCACGACGTGCAGGGCCGCTACGGCGCCGGGGCGGTGGTCTTGCGCTCGGCCGTCGCCGGGACCGGCATTATTGCCGGTGGTCCGTTGCGCGCTGTGTTCGAGTCGCTTGGGATGGGCGATGTGGTTGCCAAGTCGCTGGGCAGCCGCAATCCGCATAACATGGTGAAGGCGACGTTTGCGGCGTTGCAACGCTGCGCCTCGCCGCGCTCGGTGGCGAACCGGCGGGGCAAGAAGGTTGCCGAGATTTTTGGCCCGCGGCGCGAGGCTGCGCCGGAGCAGGAGGCGCAGCCGAATGCCTGATGCAGGAAAGCAAGTGCGGGTTACGCAGATCGGGTCGGCCGCGGGACGGAAGCCCGGGCAGGCGGAGACGCTGCGGGGGCTCGGGCTCGGCAAGCTGCACCGCACCCGAGAGCTGGAGGATACGCCGGCGGTGCGGGGAATGATCCGCAAGGTGGCGCATCTTTTGAAGGTGGAGACTGCGTCGTCATGAAGCTGAACGAACTGCGCGACAATGCCGGCGCACGGCTGAAGTCGAAGCGGCTGGGCCGCGGGATCGGATCGGGCAAGGGCAAGACCTCGGGCAAGGGCGTGAAGGGCCAGAAGGCGCGCACGGGCGTGGCGCTGAATGGGTTTGAAGGCGGGCAGTTGCCGATCTACCGGCGGTTGCCGAAGCGGGGATTCTTCAATCCGTTCCGCAAGGTTTATGCGCCGCTGAATCTGGGGGTGCTGGAAGCGGCGATCGTGGCTGGGCGGATCGATGCTGCACAGCCAATCACCGAAGCCAACCTGCGTGCCGCCGGTCTGGTCAGCGGGCGAAAGGTGGCTGGCGTGCGACTGCTGGCCAAGGGTGAGATCACGCGTGCTGTCACGATCACGGTATCGGGCGCTTCGGCTGCGGCGGTGGAAGCAGTGCAGAAGGCTGGTGGCACGGTAACCACGACCGTGGTGCGGGAGGCTGCGGAGGCGCCGGCTGCGGAGTAGGTTGCGTCGTGCCAGTACGCCGGCCTAAATACCGTATGGTGGGGCGCCCCGGGGGACCGGTCGGCGCCGTTCCTTTCATGAGGACTGACCTATGGCCTCAGCGGCCGAACAGCTTGCAGCCAACCTCAATCTCGGCGTGCTGTCGAAAGCCACCGAACTCAAGCGGCGAATCTGGTTCACACTCGGTGCGCTGATCATCTATCGGTTGGGCACCTACATCCCGGTGCCCGGCGTGGATGCCGCGGTGATGGCGCAGCTTCTGCAGCAGCACGGCGGCGGCATACTGGGCATGTTCGACATGTTCACCGGCGGCGCGCTGCGGCGCATGACGGTGTTCGCGCTGAACATCATGCCGTATATCAGCGCCAGCATCATCATCCAGCTCATGACCGCCGCGGTGCCGACGCTGGAGGCACTGAAGAAAGAGGGCGAGCAGGGGCGGATCAAGCTCAATCAGTACACGCGGTATCTGACCGTGGCGATTGCGCTTGTGCAGTCCTATGGCATTGCGCTGGGGCTGGAGAGTATGCGCGGCGATGCCGGCTCGGCCGTGGTGCATCCCGGTATGGGCTTCCTGTTCACCGCGGTGGTGACACTGGTCGGCGGCACCATGTTCCTGATGTGGGTGGGCGAGCAGATCACCGCACGCGGGGTCGGCAACGGCACCAGTCTGATCATCATGGCCGGGATCGTGGCCAACCTGCCGAGCGCACTGGCCAACCTGCTGGAGCTCGGCCGAACAGGCGCGCTTTCGACGTTCTTCATCATCGGCTTTTTCGTGCTGGCGATCGCGGTGATCGCGTTTATCGTGTTCATGGAACGGGCCTATCGGCGGGTGCCGGTGCAATATCCCAAGCGCCAGGTCGGCAGCCGTATGTTCGGCGGCGATTCGACGCATATGCCGCTGAAGATCAACACGTCCGGCGTGATCCCGCCGATCTTCGCCAGTTCCATC
>DATIMO010000178.1:0-7425 GCA_035475215.1 Acetobacteraceae bacterium
GCGCAGCCGTATGGTCGGCACCACGGACACGCCGAGCGGCAACGGATGCTCCGGGTCCATGCCACTGTCGATCACGATCTTCACCGGCACGCGCTGGACGATCTTTACGAAATTGCCGGTTGCGTTTTCCGGCGGGAAGGCCGTGAAACGTGAGCCGGAGCCAAGCTGGATGCTGTCCACGTGGCCCCGCAGATGGAGGTTGGGATAGGCATCGACGCTGATCTCCACCTTCTGTCCGGGACGGATGCGGTCGAGGTCGGATTCCTTGAAATTGGCGGTCACCCAGACTTCCGGCGTAACGATCGCGAGTATCGATTGTCCCGGCTGGATGTAGGTGCCCTGCTCGACATTGCGCCGCGTGATCCACCCATCCTGCGGTGCGGTGATTCGGGTCCAGGACAGGCTGATCTCGGCCTGCTCCAGCGCCGCCTTGGCCACCGCCAATTTTCCGGCGAGTTCATGCATGTTCGCCTCGGCGGCAGCAATCGACTGGCGCACCGTATCCGCCTGACGCAGTGCCGCGCTGGCATTTTCCGCCTGTGCAATGGCCGCCAGCCGGGTTGCCGTTGCCGCGTCGATCGCCTCCTGCGTTGTCGCGCCACGGGGCATCTGGATCTGCCGCCGGTAATCGGCCTCGGCCTTGCCACGTGCGGCGTCGGCCGCGGCCAGCTGCGCCTGGGCCGCCGCCAGCCGCGCCGGGAACTCGATGCGCGCGGTTTCCAGCCGTATGCGCGCGTTGTCCAACTCGGCCTCGGCCATCTGCACGGTGGCGGCGGCCTGATCGCGCGCCGCGGCGTAGGCACGCTGGTCGATCTCCAGCAATACCTGTCCGGCCCGCACCGATTGGTTGTCGTTTACATTTAGAACGGTAACGATACCGGCGACCTGCGGAGCGACTGTTATCGCGTGCCCATCGGTGAAGGCGTCGTCGGTGCTGACCTGATCCCGCGTGACGTACCAATAGGATGCGCCAGCACCAGCGCCGGCCAGCAGCACCAACAGCAGCGCCCAACGAGCGCGAGCCGGGCGCCGGCGGCGCTCGCGGACGGTCAATCCCGGCTCGAAACTCTCGCTGCTTCTTGTGACGTCGTCCATCCGATTGTGCCGTACGCCGGGATTACCGGAACGTCAATCGAACGGTGTTGCCGGCTACTGCATCAGTACCTGGCTGCGCACCAGCCGCGCATAAAGCCCGTTCAGCGCCAGCAGGTCGGCATGGGTGCCCTGTTCGACAGTCCGGCCGTCCGCCATCACGACCACCAGGTCGGCGTCGCGGACAGTCGACAGTCGGTGCGCGACTACGATCGTGGTGCGGCCCCGCCTCAGGCGCGCGAGCGCGAGCTGCACCGCGGCTTCGCTTTCGGTATCCAGAGCGCTGGTCGCCTCGTCCAGAAGCAGAATGCGTGGATTGCGCAACAGGGCACGGGCAAGCGTGACGCGCTGGCGCTGTCCGCCGGACAGGCGCTGTCCGCCCGGCCCAACTCTGGTGCTGTATCCTTCCGGCAGGGCGGCGATGAAATCGGCTGCCGCGGCCGCTTCGGCAGCGGATTGTATCTGTGTCTCGGTCGCGTTCAATTGTCCCATGCGGATGTTTGCGGCGACCGTGTCGTCGAACAGCAGCGTGTCCTGCCCGACATAGGCGATCGCGTCGCGCAGGCTGGCCACGCTGACGTTGCGCAGATCGGCGCCGTCAATCCGGACGCTGCCTTCGGTCACGTCGCGCAGCCTGGGAATCAGCGCCAACGCCGTGGATTTGCCGGCGCCGGAGGGGCCGACCAGCGCGACCGTCGTCCCGGGCCGGGCTTCAAAGCTCAACCCATCAAGACCCGAGCGTCCATCGGGGTAAATGAAACGCACCGACTGAAAGACCACATGACCGCGGCCCGGTGGCAGCGGTACAGCGTCTGCTTCATCGGTGATGATCGGGCGTTCGTCGACAACCTGAAACACCCGCGCCAGCCCGGCGAGGCCCTCCTGCAGCGCCGCGTTCAGCGAACCGAGCGCGCGCAGCGGGCGGGACGCGATCAGCAAGGCAGCGACAAAACCGGTGAAATTGCCCAGCGTATGGGCGCCGACCGCCGCGCGCCAACCAGCGAAGCCGAGCACCAGGGCGACCGCGCCGCCGCCCAGCACCTCCAGCACCGGATCCACCGCGGCACGGCCCTTGGTCATCCGCATGAGTGCGCGATACAACTGATTGAAGGCCTGCTCGGCACGATGGGTCTCCGGCTGTTCCAGCCGGTAGGCACGCACGGTGCGGGCCTGGGCAAAGCTTTCATTGAGCAGCGCCGATGCTTCACCCATCCGCTCCTGCATACCCCCGGAGGCACGGCGCACGCGTCGTCCGATGCGTTGAATCGGCAGGGCGGCAATGGGATAGAGCACTGCGGCGATCAGCGTGAGCATCCAGTCGAGGTAGAACATGGAGGCGACCAGGCCGATCACCGTGACGATGTCGGCGACGCCCTGGACTGCGCGGGTCAGCGCGTCGCGGATGATGGTTGCATCGGTGGTGAATCGGGCGGCGAGGCGAGGCGGTGATTCACGCTCCAGCCGGGCCAGATCGGCATGAACCAGGTGCGTGAACATCCGGTTCTGCAGCTCGCGGATGACGAGCAGCACGATCCGCTGGACCTGCACGGTCTGAAAATATTGTGCCGCCGCCTTCACCGACGACACCACGATGACGATCGCCGGGATCTGGTAAAGGATGCGGGGATCCTTGTTGGTGAACATGGCGAAGGCGTGATCGATCACCACCGGATACAGCGCGGTCGTCCCGGCCATCAGTGCGGTCAGCATCAGTACCAGCAGCAGGCGCGGCATGTGATATCGGATGTGCTCGCGCCAGAGGCGGCGGAGCAGTACGCGCGTGGTCTCCGTGACCGGACCGAGTACAGCGTGAGCGGAGCCGTCCATTCGCTTCAATCGCTGATGCGTGCCGACCGGCGGCCCGCCGATGGCGTGCAGGAGGGCAGGATGACGATCGGGACTGTCGAGCGCACGGGTTTCCAGTCTGAGGCGGACAATTGGTCATCCCCTCGCATGCCGTGGCCGCGCCGGCAACCTAACAGGTTGTATTCTCCTCGTCGCGAGACGGCGTGTGCCGGCTGCTCAGGTGAGAGCGGCCGGCACACGCCGTTGCGGTTCAATCAGACTGTATCGACTTGCGTGAAAAGTCGGTACGTCGCTGACTGACTAGTCGGCTGCCTCAAGAGCATCAGGCTCATCGATCGCCTGCACATGGGCTCCGAGCCGGGCAAGGGCCTTTTGCAGTGCGGTCCATTCGCCGCGACTGAGACCGTTGGCAAGTTCAGATTCCAGATCGTGTGCGAGCGGAATCGAGCCCTGGAAGACATTGGCCCCCTTGCGGGTAAGCCGCAGCAGGCGACCACGGCCGTCGGCGGGGTCCTGACTTTGCTTGATCATGCCGCGGGCAACCAGGCTTGCGGCGGCGCGACTGACCTTGACCTTGTCCATCGCCGTGCGCTCGCCGACGACGCTGGGCGACAGCGTGCCGTAGCGGCCGACCATCGTCAGGACGCGCCATTCTGCGATCGAGATGCCATGGGCATCGGTCAGCCGCCGTGCCATCAGACGCGACACGCTGGACGCGGCGACGGACAGACGGAAAGGCAGGAAGTCCTCCAGCTTGAAGTCGTCGTTGGCGAGCTCAATGGAGTCGCGGCTGGCAGGTTTCGTACTCATCGAAGGATCATTACCCTCCCGGTTCCAAGGTCCGGCGTGCCCCCCGAGTCGGCTCGCACGCGTTCGGACCAGACACGTTTATAACCGTTTTTCTTAATAGCGAAACCTCCCACCCGCAACTTTGATCAGAAGTGTGTCCGCAGCCAGTGTCGGTAGCCCCCGGTCGCTTGACGGCCGTCGCTGCCAGTGCCGATGGCCACATTCTGGCGGGGTTTATCGGTGATTCACGGCTCCGCACACCTATGATCTTATCAAAGGACAGGTTTGGGGGCCCGAATGGCCAAGGTTACCATTGCGACAGGTATCTCCTCGGGGAGCGATCCATCTCGATGGAGAAGCGTTTCCGGCACCGAAGCATTACCCGCCATGTCGCTTTTTGGCCGAGTGTTGCAGCGGGGCAGCGGATCGGGTTGCGCGGGGCACCCAGGTTCAATATCGCGCGACCGATGTCCAACATGCTTTCCAACTTGGGCTGTGTCGCCAGCCAGGTTGCGCCGGAGCGGTTACACTCGGCATATTGGGGGTTGCGGGGCTGGTGGACGCGCGGGGTGTTGCAGCATGAAGCTCTACACGTATTTCCGATCCTCTGCCGCCTGGCGGGTGCGGATCGCCCTGGCGCTGAAGGGGATTGGCTGGACACCGGAATTCGTCCACCTGCTGCGGGAAGGTGGACAGCAGAACCGACCCGAATACCGCGCCAGGAACCCGACAGGGCTGGTGCCGACGCTGGAAACCGACACAGGCGATCTGCTGATCCAGTCGCTCGCGATCATTGAATGGCTCGAAGAGACCCGACCGCGCCCGCCGCTGCTCCCCGAAGATGTGCTCGCGCGAGCCCGGGTGCGCGGGTTCGCATTGACCGTTGCGTGCGATATCCATCCGCTGAACAATTTGCGCGTGCTGCGCTATCTCAAGCGTGAACTCGGTCAGTCCGACGCCGCCAGGGATGCGTGGTACGCGCATTGGATCGCGGAGGGCCTGGGAGCGCTCGAAGGGATGCTGCACGGGGTTCCAGGCCCGTTCTGCTATGGTGAAACGCCGGGCCTCGCGGATATCTGTCTGGTGCCTCAGATGGCCAATGCGCGGCGGCTGAACTGCCCACTTGATGGTTATCCGTTGCTGCTACGGGCCGAAGCTGCGGCGGCGGCTTTGCCGGCTTTCCGCGATACCGCACCGGAACGGCAGCCGGATGCCGGCTGAGCAGCCGGCGAAAGGGGAATTCATGAGCGAGCGCGGCTATCTCAGCGGCTGGCGATTGCGACGATTTCGCGCGACACTGCCGGACGCGAAGCACGCGGCCACGTCCGCGAGAATCACGGCGCCATGCTGCGCCTGCCTGATCTTGGGCCGATCGGTGCCAATGGGCCGGCGAAGGCGCGGGATTTCCGCACTCCGACGGCATGGTTCGAGGATCGCGGGCAAGCCACCGAACTGGTACAGAAATTCCATGGGACGCTGTGGGCGACGCAACTGGACCAGCTGCCGTTCGACGTGGCGGCTTGGCACAGGAATCCATGTCATTGCAAACGCGACCCTGCCCGTTTCAAGGCCATCAACACGGATCCGTCGATCTACACGGTGCTGACCTCGCCGACCGAGGCTGCGGGCGTGGCGAACGTGGATTTCGCAATTTTCCCGCCACGCTGGATGGTGGCGGAGCATACGTTCCATCCGCCAGCACCGAGGCGGCGATCGCGGCGCAGCCCGGGCAGCATTGGCTGGAGGAGACATTGGCGTTGATCTTCGAGACCCCTCAAGTATTGCGCCCGACCCGTTACGCGCTGGAATGTCCAAAGCGGCAAATGGATTACGGCGCCTGTTGGAACGGGATGAAGCGGCGCTTCATCGGCGGCGAGGCATGACCGTCATTCTGACTGGCGTGGCCGGGTTCGTCGGGTATCACGTCGCGGAGGCTCTGCTGAACCGCGGCGACCGCGTGGTTGGGTTGGACAATCTCAATGACTATTACGATCCGCGTCTGAAAGCGGCTCGTTTGGAGCGTCTGCGACGACATTCTTCGTTCGTGTTTCATCGTGCCGATGTGGCGGACCGCGAGGCGGTGGCGGTGGCGTTTGCAACTGCCGAGGAAGCTGAGCTGGTGGTGCATCTGGCTGCCCAGGCAGGGGTGCGGCATTCGCTGGTCGATCCTTACGCCTATGTGCAATCGAATGTAATGGGACATCTGGTGATCCTGGAGGCTGCCCGCCGCCTGCCGCGGCTGCGCCATCTGGTCTATGCCAGTTCATCATCGGTCTATGGGGCCAATCGCACGTTGCCGTTCGCCGAGGGCGATCGGGTGGATGCACCGATCTCGCTCTATGCGGTCAGCAAGCGGGCTGACGAACTGATGAGCCATGCGTACGGGCATCTGTTCGGGTTGCCGCAGACCGGGTTGCGGTTCTTCACGGTATATGGGCCGTGGGGCCGGCCGGATATGGCCTATTTCAGTTTCGCGCGGGCGATTGTCCGCGGCGACCCGATCACGGTCTATGATGGGGGGCGGCTACGGCGAGATTTCACATACATAGACGATATCGTGGCTGGAGTGGTGGGGTGCCTGGAGCAGCCGCCGGACGGTGCGCTTCCGGTGCGTGTTCTCAATATCGGGAACCACCGGAGTGAGGCGGTCGCCACATTGATCAACCTGTTGGAGCAGGGTTTGGCCCGGCGGGCGGTGATACAGCACGTAGCCAAGCCGCCGATTGATGTGGAGGAGACGTTTGCGGCAACCGAGGCGATCAGCGCTTTGACCGGTTATGCGCCGAGCACGCCTCTGGCAGTTGGGATTCCGCGGTTCGTTGCCTGGTTCCGGGAGTGGGAAGGAGCCGGATCGGCGGCGGGCTGAAAAAAGGGATTGACCGGACCATCCGGCGGGCCTAGACCCGCCCTCCCGCGACAGCCGGTGACTTGCTCTGGTTGGGCGGTTCAGGTAACTTCTTCAGTCTGCACCGAAGCGGGTGCGCAGCAAGGCAAATGGAGTTGGCAAGCGCGCCATCGGCGGGTTCCGAGCTGTTTTGCTTTGGTTCTTTGACATTATCATAGGCTAGGAAGGGATACGTTGGCGGCGTCCTGAGGGGCTGTTGTTGTGCGCGAGCGTGATGATGGCCTGGTTGGTTTGATTGACGGGTTTGGGCATTTGACCTGGATTTGTTGGTGGCCGATTTGGGGTGTTTGTCAGCGCTATCTTTTTGATGCGTTACGAACGCTTTGAATGGTTTGATTCTGGTTTGCGTGAGCGGGCTGGGATTGATCGACGAGTTTGGGTCTGTTTGTTATGCGGTCTGGTGAGAGCTGGATCGTGTGATGAACCTGAGAGTTTGATCCTGGCTCAGAGCGAACGCTGGCGGCATGCTTAACACATGCAAGTCGCACGGTTGGGGGGCAACCTCTGGCAGTGGCGGACGGGTGAGTAACGCGTAGGTATCTATCCTTGGGTGGGGGACAACCGCGGGAAACTGCGGCTAATACCGCATGACGAGCAGGCTCGAAGGAGCCTGTTCCAAAGGCCGAAAGGTCGCCTGGGGCGGAGCCTGCGTCCGATTAGCTTGTTGGTGGGGTAATGGCCTACCAAGGCCACGATCGGTAGCTGGTCTGAGAGGATGATCAGCCACACTGGGACTGAGACACGGCCCAGACTCCTACGGGAGGCAGCAGTGGGGAATATTGGACAATGGGCGCAAGCCTGATCCAGCAATGCCGCGTGGGTGAAGAAGGTCT
>DATIMO010000179.1:0-4671 GCA_035475215.1 Acetobacteraceae bacterium
ACATCCTTGCGGAGGGTCACCTGTCCCTTCGCTGTCACCGTAAGGGTGTTCATGGCTACAATGTAAGGGGAAAATACCTTACACTCAAGTGTTGGAATCTGACCCGCGGTCGGCCTGTCGTTCATTTTCCATCGCGCCAACTTTGTCCACGCGTCGCCGAAATTCCTCCTCTGCAGAAAACGACGCCGCGAGATATGCCGAGATCAGGTCCTTTGCCAGCCACGGCCCGACAATCTGGGCGCCGATGCACATGACGTTCACATCATCATGCTCGACGCTTTGGTGTGCCGAATGCACATCGTGGCACACCGCTGCTCGAATGCCCTTCATCTTGTCGGCGGCAATGGCGGCGCCCACGCCGGTGCCGCACACAATCAGCCCACGTTCTGCCGCACCAGTCCTGATCGCGGCGCCGACCTGGCGGGCGATGTCGGGGAAGTCCACCGGCTGGTCGTCGAAGCAGCCGATATCGGTTACCGCATGGCCGAGCGCCTGCAGGTGGTCCAGAACCAACTGCTTGAGCGCGAAACCGGCGTGATCCGATCCGACAACCAGGCGCATCGGCTACGACTGCGCCGGCATGTCGCGAAGCTCCGGCACGATCCACGAAGGCCGCTCGCCGCGGGCGACACGCAGCACGTTATCGAACGCGTTGCGCAGCATCTTGATCCGTGTTTCCCGGCTGCTGCCCGCCAAGTGCGCCGTCAGCACCACGTTGTCCAACGTCAGCACCGGCTCTGACGGCGCCGGAGGTTCTTGCGGAAACACGTCCAACCCCGCCCCGGCAATATGACGCGAGGCCAACGCATCATGCAGCGCCGGCAGGTCCACCACCTCGCCGCGACTGCAATTGATCAGCACCGCGTGCGGCTGCATACGCCGCAGCTCGTTCGCGCCGAACATCCGCCGCGTTGCGTTCGTCAGCGGGACGTGCAGCGTCACGATATCCGATGTCGCCAGCAGTTCCGGCAACAGCCGATAACGCACGCCAAGCGCGTCTTCCTGATCCTCGGTCAGCCGCACGATATCGTTGTACTGCACCCGCATATCGAACCCGCCCTGGGCGATGCGGGCGACCCGCTTGCCGATATTGCCGTAGCCGATAATCCCCAGGCTCTTCCCCTGCAGTTCGAACATTGCCCCCGGTTCCTCGTTGCCGCGCCAGCGTCCGGCCGAGACCGCCACATGCTGCGGCACCAGCTTGCGATAGATCGCGAGCATCAGCAGGATCGTGTGCTCGGCGACGGCGCGCGAATTCGCACCGCCGTTGTTGCACACCGGAACGCGGGCACGGCGCGCTGCTTCCAGATCGACACGGTCGTAGCCGGCGCTGACCAGTTGCACCAACCGCAGCTTCGGGGCGGATCGATAAAAGGAATCCTCCATCGCCCCGACATTGCCCAGCAGGTAGTCCACCTGTGCCAGCGCCTTTTGATACTCCGCACTGCCCGGTGCCGCGACAATCAGGTCGAATCCCGCCGGAGTCATCTCCCGCGCCAGTTCTGGTACCTCATTGGTGGTCTGGGTCAGCAGAATCGTCGGCATGACTGTTTCCTTCGTGCGGTTTGCGCGAGATTACCCGCCAGACGGATTTCGGGAAGGGCGGCACGATGCAGACCAGCTACGACCAATTCTGGCAGCGCTATCTGCGCGCCCACGCCCATCCCGGGACGCGCGCGCTGCACTATGCCGGCACCTCGATGGCGCTCGGCGCACTGGCGCTGGCCGCAGCGCGGCGCGACTGGCGCTGGATGGTTGCGGCACCGCTGGTTGGCTACGGCGTGGCGTGGACGGCGCATGCAGCGATCGAGGGCAACCGGCCCGAGACGTTTGGGCATCCGGTCTGGGCGTTGCTGTCGGACCTGCGGATGTTGGCCCTGGCGGCGGCCGGACGTCTTGGGCCGCATCTGGAACGTGCCGGTCTGCCCCGGTAGGGTTCGGCCGAATCGAAAAGGATAACGCCATGTGGGAACCAAGCCAGCGCTACCCCGATCCAGCCGTCCACGTACTGGACCCGGAATTCAACAAGTACCGCCTGCCGCTTGCATCGGTGGAACAACTCGCCTCAGGCTGCCGCTGGTCGGAAGGACCGGTTTACTTCGGCGACGGCCGCTACCTGCTGTGGAGCGACATTCCCAACGACCGCATCCTGAAATGGGAGGAAGAAACCGGCGCGGTCAGCATCTTCCGCAAGACCTCGTGGAACGCCAACGGCAACACGCGCGATCGTCAAGGCCGGTTGATCACCTGCGAGCATCGCGGCCGCCGCGTGACACGCACCGAGTACGACGGCGGGATCACGGTTCTGGCCGACAGTTTCAACGGCAAACGGCTGAACTCTCCCAACGACGTGGTGGTGAAGTCGGATGGGTCCGTGTGGTTCACCGATCCGGTATTCGGTATCCTGGGCTACTATGAAGGCGAGAAGAACGAGCCGGAACTGCCGCCCGCAGTGTACCGGCTTGACGGTCGCAGCGGCGAGCTGACCGTCGTTGCGGACGACATTCCCGGACCCAACGGGCTGGCGTTTTCACCGGATGAATCGAAGCTGTACGTGGTGGAATCGCGTGCCGAGCCGAATCGCCGATTGCGCGTGTTCGATGTGATTGCCGATGGCACCAAGCTGGCCAACGGCCGCACGTTTCTGGATGCCGGACCGGGCGGATCGCCGGACGGGTTTCGGGTGGATATCCACGGCAATCTGTGGTGCGGCTGGGGCATGGGCAACGAAGAACTGGACGGCGTGCGCGTGTTCAATCCCGCCGGTGATCCGATCGGCCATATCGGCCTGCCAGAACGCTGTGCGAATCTCTGCTTCGGCGGACGTTGGCGTAACCGGCTGTTCATGGCTGCAAGTCACGGATTGTACGCACTGTATGTGAACACGCAGGGCGCCGCGGGCGGCTGAGCGTATGTTCCGGCTACGGGAGAACGGCACTTCGGCGCGCATCGAGGTGATGGCCGGCGTCACAACCTGGCTGACGATGGCATACATCATCGTGGTGAACCCAAGCATCCTGGCCGCAGCCGGGATCGATCACGGTGCGGCGTTCGTCGCCACCTGCGTGGCCGCAGCGATCGGCTCGGCCGCGATGGGGCTGTTGGCAAATCTCCCTTTGGCGCTGGCGCCGGGCATGGGGCTGAACGCCTATTTCACCTTCTCCGTCGTGAAAGGCATGGGCGTGCCGTGGCAGACCGCGTTGGGCGCGGTGTTCATCTCCGGCGTGTTGTTTCTGCTGATCAGTGTGTTCCGCGTGCGGGAGTGGCTGATCAATGCCATCCCGCTGTCGCTGAAACTGGGCATCGGCGCCGGGATCGGGCTGTTCCTGGGACTGATCGGGTTGCACGACATGGGGGTGGTGACCGGTAATCCCGAAACACTGGTGACATTGGGCAATCTGCGCACGACGGCGCCGATCCTGTCCTGCATCGGGTTCCTGATCATTGCCGGCCTGGCGGCGCGGCGCGTGCGCGGGGCGATCCTGATCGGCATCCTGGTGACAGCGGCGCTGGGCGTGCCGTTCGGGCTGACCACGTTTCACGGCATCGTTGCGCCGCCGCCATCACTGGCGCCGACGTTCCTGGCGTTGGATATCCACGGCGCGTTGTCGCTCGGCATTCCGGCGGTGGTGCTGACGTTCTTCCTGGTTGATGTGCTGGACAATGCGGGCACACTGATCGCAACCACGCATCGCGCCGGGCTGATGCGGCCCGATGGCACCGTGCCGCGCCTGCGGGAGGCGCTGCTGGCCGACAGCGGCGGCGCCATGCTGGGTGCGGTGCTGGGGACCAGCACGACGACCAGCTACATCGAGAGTGCAGCAGGCATCGAGGCTGGCGGACGCACCGGGCTGACTTCGGTGGTTGTGGCGTTGTTGTTTCTTCTGGCTCTGTTCTTCGCTCCGTTGGCGACGGCGATACCGGGGTTCGCCACCGCGCCGGCACTGGTATTCGTGGCATGCCTGATGACGCGTGCACTGGCGGAGATCCGCTGGGACGATGCGAGCGAATACGTTCCGGCCGTGGTGTTGGCGTTGGGGACGGTGTTCAGCTTTTCGATCGCGACGGGGATCGGACTGGGGTTCGTGGTCTATGTGGCGGTGAAGCTGATCGCCGGGCGACCGCAGGAAATTGCGGGGGCGGTGTGGGTGATTGCGGCGGTATCGCTGCTGCGGTTTGCGGTGGAGTGAGAAGATCGATGATCGCCAATCCCGCTCCAGTGCTGTCGGTACGTGCGATCGGCAAGTCATTCGGGGCGGTCGAAGTGCTGCACGGTATCTCGCTTGACCTGCGGGCGGGCGAAATCCACGCACTGGTCGGCGAAAATGGAGCCGGCAAGTCCACCTTGATGCGCATCATGGCCGGATACCTGCCACCAGCCTCCGGGCAGTTGCTGATGCACGGGCTACCGCTCGTTCTGCACAGCGGCGCGGATGGCGAACACCATGGCGTCGTCCTTCTACACCAGGAACTGAACCTCGCCGAAGACCTGACCGTGGAAGAGAGCATCTTTCTCGGGCGGGAGTGGCGACGCGGCTGGCTGCTCGACAAGCAGCGCATGCGTAATCACACAGCACAACTGCTCGCCGTCCTCCATTGCGAGATTCCCCCCACCACGCCGATCCGAGCGCTAACCGTCTCGCAGCGGCAGATGGTCGAAATCGGCAAGGC
>DATIMO010000180.1:0-5040 GCA_035475215.1 Acetobacteraceae bacterium
GAGCTAAGCCGTTGTATAAGCAGACCATTCACATCAATTTCGGCCATCGCATTCGCTCCCAGGATTGTCACTTGAGCATGAATCTAGGCCTCTACAAGCTTTCGTGTCAAATGCGAATCCTTTGGAGCGTGCCGCATAAGCAGTTCACTGTCCGGGAAAGTCCATTCTGCGAGACTCGTCCCAAACTGTGCGACGCACCCCTCCGTCGATGCGCCTTCATTACGGTCATGCCTTCCGGGAATCCGAATCTCTTGATTTCTGCAGACGCCGCCATGCATTCCTTCCGCCGTTAACTATAACGCGCACATGGAGAAGCTGGTTAGATTTGATACCCTTGTACCGCCCCGGGATGTCGGGTGCGTAGCCCAAGCGAGCTCGCCGACGCGGAGCACAGCGAGCAGGCGGGCCGCGGGCGACGTGAACCGCGTGGCGCCGGGCACGGGGGCAAACCAATGGAGATAATCAGCCGCAGTCCGCGGCCCGGCTACCGCCCCAGATACGCCTCAACCACCCGATGATCATCCCGCATCTCGGTCGCGCTTCCTGACACAACCACCCGACCATGGTCCATCACATAGGCCCGGTCGGCGGCTGACAGACCCAGCGTCAGGCTCTGCTCCGCCAGCAGCACGCTCACCCCCTGTGCGCGGAGCATCGGCAGTGCCGCGAACACCGCAAGCACGATCTTCGGGGCAAGTCCCGTGGATGACTCATCGAGCAGCAGCACCCGTGGATCGGTCATCAATGCCCGCGCGATCGCCAGCATCTGCTGCTCGCCGCCGGACAGCGTTCCGGCGCGTTGTGACAGCCGCTCCGCCAGCACCGGGAACATCTCGAACACGCGTCGCTTCAGCTCAGCCCGGCGCTCCGGTGCGCCACGCCAACCGCCCAGTTCCAGGTGATCGGCAACGGTCAGGCGTGGGAACAGCTCGCGCCCGCTTGGCACGTGGCCGACGCCGCTGCGGGCGACCAGATAGGCCGCGCGCCCCTCGATTGGTTTTCCAAACAGCCGGATATGGCCCGAACGCGGGGCGAGCAGGCCGGCAATCGTGCGGAACAACGTCGTCTTGCCGGCGCCGTTGGCACCGAGCACCGTCACGACCTCGCCCACACCGACCACCAGCGACACGTCGTGCAGCAGCGTGAGCGAGCCGTATCCGGCAACCACCTCCTCGAGCGCCAGCGCCGGCTGTCCGCCATTCATTGCGGTTCGCCGAGATAGGCGCGTACCACCTCCGGATCTCGCAACACGCGTTCCGGCACGTCCTCAGCGATCTTCACGCCGAAATCGAGCACGATCATGCGATCCGCCAGATCGGCGATGGCGGCGATTACATGTTCGACCATCGCCACGGCGCTGACGCCGAAATCACCGAGGTGCCGGATCACCGCCCGCATCTCCTCCTGTTCTTCTTGAGTCATGCCCGCCATTACTTCATCGAGCAGCACGAGGTCGGGATTGAGGGCGAGCACGCGGGCGAACTCGATCTGCCGCTGATGACCGGGCGACAGCCGTCCCACCGGATCGAGCCACAAATGCGCCAGGCCGGCCGTGCGGATTACCCAAGCCGCATGCGCGACTGCGCGATGCGACTGGCGGCCATGCCGGGCGGCGGCGAGCACGTTTTCCCATACTGTCATGGGGCGCATCAGCCGGGGGATCTGGAACGTGCGCGCCATGCCCAGCCGGGCGCGACGAAATACCCCCAGACGAACGACGGAGCGGCCATCGAAACGGATATCACCGCCGGTGGGCGTAACGAAACCGGTGATCGCGTTGAACAGTGTTGTCTTGCCTGCGCCGTTGGCACCGATGATGGCAACCGTCTCGCCACGGCCTATGCGGAATGACACATCGTTCAGCGCCAACAGACCGTCGAAGCGTACCGTGAGACGCTCCACCTCCAGCACCGGGGTAGCGGTCTGTTCAAGCGGCCTTGGCGCCGGAGGTTCGCCAGCCGGTAGTTCACGCGGCACCAGCACAATTGGGCGCCGCAGCCAGCCCCACCGGTTCACCAGCGACACGAGCCCACCAGGCAGCAGCAGCACGGTAACGATGACAACCAGTCCGTACAGCGCAAGTTGCAGGTCCGGGAGATAGACGAGAAACGCCTCGCCGACCAAGGTCAGCACCACGGCACCGATAAGCGGACCCCAGATCGTGCCGATTCCGCCGAACAGCACGAACACGACCGTCTGCAGATCGATCGTCGGATCGAGCATGCTGGGCGGGTCGATGTAACTGCGGTTCCAGGCGACCAGGCCGCCGGCCAGCCCGGCCAGCAGGGCACTGAGTGCGAACGCGATTACCTTGACGCGCGTCGTTGGCACGCCGACGGCCGCCGCGGCCCCTTCATCCTCGCGAATACCCATCGCATCCAGGCCGGGACCAGTAGCGGCGAAGCCGGCATTGAGAGCGAGTCCCAGCAGCGCCACAGCCCCGCCAAAGCCATAAACTGCGTACGGCGTCAGTTGCGCCGGCAGGGTCATCCCATTGCCGCCGCCGGCATAGCTCCAGTCGGAGAAGCCGACAGCAAGGATGCGTGCCAGTCCGAACATGCTGAGCGCGAACAGGATGCCGCGCACCCGCAGCAGTATGGGGCCAAGCAGAACGGCGACGACCATCGCCAGCACCGCGCCCAGGCAGACCGCCAGGTACCAGGGGACCGGCGTGTTCACGACCAGAAGTGCAGTCGTATAGGCACCGATCCCATAGAACGAGACCTGACCGAAGGACAGATAGCCGGTGAAACCGCTGATCAGGTTCCAGCCATACGCCAACGCGGTGGCGATCAGGATATCTGTCGCGAGCTGAACCAGGTAAGCCGAGCCGGCGATCCCGACCGCAACGAATGCACCGGCAATGACCAGCAACGCCGCCAGACTATGCCAGCCAGGCGATGCAAAGCGCGCCCGCCGGGGTTGGGTCGCGGCGCTTGCATCGGGCGATTTGATTTCATTCATGCCGGACGGGCCGCGCGGAGTGGCGGTCGGGCTTGCTTGAACACCGCATCAGTTTGCCGCAGCCGATCGACGGAACCGTTGCGGCCATGCGGCCATAAAGATGATCAGTAGAGCATACGGAAGAACGTTCTCGGCATCGCCACCGATCAGAAAACCGACCACCGACTGGGCGATGCCGAGCAGAATCGAGGCGATCGCAACGCCCCGCTAGTCACCCAGGCCACCGAGCGCGATCAGCACAAAGGCGAGGATGGTGAAATTGTCCGCGGTCTCGGCCGCCATCGGCTGAACCAGGATCAGCAATGCGCCCGCCGCTCCGGCAAGCCCGACGCCCACGGCGAACGCGACCAGCCGCACCAGACGCACGTTGATTCCGATCGAAACCGCTCCGATCTGCGACTGTGAGGCGGCCAGCAGCGACTTGCCAAAATTTGTACGATTGAGCCAAAGCCCCAGCAGCACCGCCAGGGTACCGGCGATCAGTCCAGCCACGAGCAGCGACTTGCCGATCGTGATGCCGTGCCAGGTCAGGGTGGATTGCAAATAGGGCAATGACACGTAGTTGGAGCCGAAGACCTGCAAGCCGAGTTCGATCAGCAGGTAGTCGAGGCCGAAGGTCACCATCAGGCTCAGCAGCTCCGCCTGCTGCGGCGCACGCTTCATGAGCGGCTCGATCAGCATCGGCTGCAGCACGGTCCCCACCGCACAGAGCACCAGGAAGGCGACAGGCACGGCGACCAGCGGGCTGACTGCGACATGCGCCGCGAACCAGATGGTGAACAGGCCGGCCAGCACGATGAAGCTGCCATGGGCGAGGTTGACCACGCCCATGACACCGAACACGAGATTGAGGCTCTGCGCGATCAGCACATAGGTGCCACCGAGCAAAATCCCGTCGATCAGAAGCTGCACTGCCAACACGGTGCGCTGCCCGTCTGTGCGGCTGCGGAACTCAGCTTCCGGGATACGGAACCATCAGCTTCGCCTCGGCCAGGGAGTCGGGAGTGATCAGCTTGATCTGCCCATTCTGCCACTGCACCAGGTACTGGCCGTAGCCGGTCGAAAGGCCGTCCTCGTTTACCTTGAAATCACCCAGCAGCGTTGGCACCGAGTGATGCAGCAGCCACTCGCGCAATTTTTCCTGGTCGAGCGATTTGGTCGCGTTCACTGCCGCGCCGAGTACCTCGACCGAAGCAAACCCGGTCGCGGCGTGATAGTCCGGCGCCTGATTGAACTTGGCCTTGTAGGCGGCGACGAACGCCTCGGACCCGGGTGTCTTGAAAGTCGGCCACCACGACGTATTGGAGATGATTCCGTTGGCCAGCGGCCCAAGCGCCTTGCCGAATGCGGCTTCGACCGGGCCCACGGTTTCAGCCAGGTATTTCGGCTTGAAGCCCTGGTTGTGCAGCGACTGTGTGATGCCAACTGCGTCCGGGAAGTAGGTGCAGCCCAGCACCACGTCCGGATTGGCGTTCTTGATTGCCAGGCCGATTGCCGCGAAATCGGGGGACGGCAGCGAGTAGGTAGTCTGATACACCACCTTCATGCCAAGCTGCTTCGCCTGTTCCAGACGCGCGTGCGAGCATGCCAGCGTGAAGGCCGATTTCAGCGCCAGCACGGCGACGGTTTCTTCACCCGCCTTCTTGGCAATCGGCAGCAGCTCATCCAGGTAGGTGTAAGATGACGCAGTGCCCTGGAAGTTCCACTCGTTACCTTTTACAGAGATATCGGGCATCGAGGCGCCTGGCTCGATGGTCGCCATCTTGTACTTGTTCATCAACGGCGCGATCGCCTGGGTGATGCCGCTGGAATAAGGACCGATCAGCAGATTGACGCGATCCTCGGTGATCAGCCGCGTGTATAACCGTACGGCGGTGCCAGAATTGCTCTGGTCATCGTAGATCTTGAGTTCGAGCTTACGGCCAAGCCAGCCGCCATGTTCGTTCGCTTCATCGACGGCGAGTTGAATGCCCTTGGCCTGGTAGTCCGCATCCTCGGCGAGTGCACCGGTTTGCGAAATGGTACCGCCAATGACAATGGGCGAGGCGGCCTGAGACGGCGCACCGAGGCCGAGCA
>DATIMO010000181.1:0-19973 GCA_035475215.1 Acetobacteraceae bacterium
GAGGTTCGGCACGAAACGTGAGGTTTGAGACATCTACAAGCCCTCCGTTGTCTCAGATCTGGGTCATGGAATACCATGTTGGCGCAAATCGTGCTGGGAGGCCACGCATGGCCGTATCTGTCGCCGCCGACCCGGTGGCCCGAAACATCGAGACTGCCCCGACGGGGGCCAGTCTGGGGGCCGAGCTTCGCGGCATCGACCTGCGGCGGACTACCGACTCGGCCTTCGCAGCCATCCACCGCGCGTGGCTGCAGCACCTGGTGCTGCTGATCCGTGACCAGAGCCTGACCGATGGCGACCTGATCGCGTTCAGTCGCCGGTTCGGGTTTCTGGATCAAGCGCCGATCCAGGAGAACGGGCGTCGCTTCGTCGAGGGGCACCCCGAGATCTACATCGTGTCCAACGTGGTCGAAAACGGCGTGACGATCGGCAGCCTCGGGGCCGGCGAAGCGGTGTGGCACACCGACATGTCATATCTGGAGCGTCCGCCCAAGGCGAGCATGCTGTTCGCGATCGAGGTGCCGCCCAGCGGCGGCAATACCGGGTTCTGCAACATGTATCGTGCGTGGGAAGAACTGCCGCCGGATTTGAAGCGCCGGGTTGAGGGACGGCGGCTGAAGCACGACGGCACCTATAACAGCGGCGGCTATGTGCGTGAGGGGGTGGAGGCGACGGATGATCCGGTGCACTCGCCTGGGACGTACCACCCGATCGCTTATCCGCACCCAGAGACGGGGCGGATTGCGCTTTATCTCGGGCGCCGGCGCAATGCGTATATCGAAGGTCTGGAGGTGGGGGAGTCGGAGGCGCTGCTGGATGAATTGTGGCAGCATGCGACGCGCGAAGAGTTAAGCTGGTACAATCAGTGGCGGGTCGGCGATCTGGTGCTGTGGGACAATCGCTGCACCATGCACCGGCGCGACCCGTTCGATGCCTCGGCGCGGCGCATCATGCATCGCACGCAGATCAAGGGCTGACGGTAACCATCCGGCCCAGCATGTTAACCGATCAGCACCGCCCGGATATCGTTGACATTCGTCAGCGTCGGCCCGGTGCGAATCAGATCTCCCACCGCATCGAATAGCGAGTAGCTGTCATGCGCCGCCAGCATCACTCTCGGATCCATACCAGCCGCACGCGCACATTCTAGCGTATCCGGTGTAACCACCGCGCCCGCCGCGTTCTCCGTCCCGTCGATCCCGTCAGTATCACCAGCAACCGCCCAGACCCCCGATGCGCCAGCCAACGCCACTGCCAGACCGAGCAGGAACTCGGTGTTCCGCCCACCGCGACCCGCCGGGCCGCGGCCAATCGTCACCGTGGTTTCCCCGCCTGACAGCAGCACCGCCGGCGGCGCCAGCGGCTCGGCATGTATGCGAACGCTGCGAGCCATACCCGCCATCAGGATACCTGCCTCCCGCGCCTCACCCTCCAGCGCGTCCCCGAGGATCAGCGGGGTCAACCCCAGCCCACGCGCCACCTCGGCCACCTTGCGCAATGCCATCATAGGGGTGGCGATCAGATGGAATGCGCCAGCCGGCAATGTGCCGGGTTTGGGCGTCTCGTCCTGGTCCTGCCTTAGGCGGACCGCAACGGCAGGCGGAAGGTCTATACCGTAACGCGCCAGAATCGCCCTCGCCTCGGCAAACGTGGTGGGATCCGGCACCGTCGGCCCCGACGCGATCACCGCCGGATCGTCGCCAGGCACGTCGCTGATTGCCAGCGTGACCACGCGCGCAGGCGCCGCCGCCGCAGCGAGCCGCCCGCCCTTGATCGCCGACAGATGCTTCCGCACCGCGTTCATTTCGGTGATCGTGGCGCCGGACGCCAGCAGCGCGCGATTGATCGCCTGCTTGTCCGCCAGCAGCAATCCCGGCGCCGGCAGCGCGAGCAGCGCCGACCCCCCGCCGGAGATCAGCGACACCACCAGATCATCACTGCCCAGTCCGCGCACCCGCTCCAACAGCCGCCGCGCACCGAGTTCGCTGTTCGCGTCCGGCACCGGATGCGCCGCCTCGATCACCTCGATATGCCGGGTCGGCACCGCGTGGCCGTAGCGGGTCACCACGGTGCCGGACAGCGGAACGTCCGGCCAGGCGTCCTCCAGCGCCGCCGCCATCACCGCGGCGGATTTGCCCCCGCCCACCACGATGCAGCGTCCACGCGGCTTCGGCGGCAGATGCGCTGCCAGAACCCGCCGCGGATCAGCCGCGGCAACCGCAGCGTCGAACAAAGTCCGCAATGCGGCGCGTGCCCGCGCATCCTCCCAGGCCATGCGTCTGGTATCTCCTGTGTGGCAGGGAGTATGGCGAAGCCGCCTCGGCCGCGCCATCTTCAGCCGGTCAGCAAAAGGAGGCCCGAGATGACCGATCAGGGGATCGACAGCGCCACCCGCACGGAACTGGAAGCCGCCGCATTCCGCCGGCTAGTTGAGCATCTGCGTGAACGGAGCGACGTGCAGAATCTCGATCTGATGAACCTCGCCGGATTCTGCCGAAACTGCCTGAGCCGGTGGTACCGGGAGGCGGCAGAACAGAACGGCTTTTCGCTGTCCGATCCGGACGCACGCGAGATCGTCTACGGCATGCCGTACAAGGAATGGCAGGCGAAATATCAGAAGGAGGCCGCGGGCAAACCAAGTCATTGACCGGGACTCTGCGCCGGCGCTATCCCCGCCCGCCTTGCAATGGGGACGGAGCGGATGGCGCTGAAGCTGGCCGAAAAACCAAATACCGAAACGGGGGGCATTGCCGCCGACCGGCTGCGCAGCCTGGTTGATCGCATCGAACGCTTGGAGGAAGAGCGCAAGGCGCTCGGCAACGACATCAAGGACATCTACGCCGAGGCGAAATCGGCCGGATTCGACGTGAAGGTGCTGCGCCAGCTTATCCGCATCCGCAAGCAAGAGCCGGCCGACATCGAGGAGCAGGAAACACTGCTCGATGTGTATCGCAGGGCGTTGGGGATGTAGTCGCTCGGAAGCTCGCGCACGCGACTCCCCTCCCCTTGCGGGAGGGAGTTGGAGGAGGGGTCATCCGTTGCCATGAGCACGCACGGTGTCTGCCCCTGGTGGGCCGGGTATCTGCTGGCGAGCCCCCTGCGGCGCTTGCAATGCGACCCAGCCGCGGTGCTGGCGCCCTATGTGCGCGCAGGCATGACAGTCCTGGAGCCAGGCCCCGGCATGGGGTTCTTCACGCTCGAACTGGCGCGCAAGGTCGGCGCGACCGGCCGGGTGATCGCGGTGGATGTGCAGTCGCGAATGATCAGCGGCCTGCGGCGCCGTGCCACGAAGGCCGGATTATCCGGCCGTATCGACGCACGTGTGGCGGAACCCGACACACTGGGGGTCGACGACCTGGCAAATCAGGTGGACTTCGTTTTCGCATTCGCCGTCGTGCATGAAATGCCGAGCGCCGCCGGGTTCTTCGCGCAGGCCGCCTGGACGATGAAGCCGGGCAGCCTGTTGTTGCTGGCGGAACCAGCCGGGCACGTCGATCAAACCATTTTCGATGCCGAACTCGCCGCCGCGCGGGCAGTCAGTCTGACGGTCCAGGACCGTCCGGCGATTCGCAGGAGCATCGCGGTGGCGCTGCGCAAGGACCCGGACAGTCAGGCATGATTGAACGGGTCACGCCGGAGGCGCGGCGGGCACTGCTGGGCTCGGCTGTCGGCTATGCGATGGACGGGTTCGATCTGCTGATCCTGAGCTTCCTGCTGCGCCCGATCGCCGCCGCGTTTCACCTGACGCCGCCGCAGTCCGCAGCGCTGGTTACCGCGACGCTGGTGGGCGCCATCCTGGGCGGGGTGGTGTTCGGCGTGCTGGCGGACCGGTTCGGGCGAGTGCGCGTACTGGCCTGGACCATCCTGCTATTCGCCGTGTTCACCGGGCTGTGCGGCCTGGCCAGCAGCTACGTCAGCCTGATGTTGTTCCGCGGCATTGCCGGGCTCGGCCTGGGCGGCGAGCTCGGCATCGGCATGGCGCTGGTGGCAGAGGCTTGGCCCGCCTCCATGCGGGCGCGGGTATCATCCTATGTCGGGCTTCGCTGGCAGGCCGGCGTGCTGGCGGCGGCCCTGGTGACCCCGGCGCTGCTGCCGCTGATCGGCTGGCGGGGCATGTTCGGGCTTGGCGTGGTGCCGGCAGTGGCGGCGTTCGTCATTCGCCGCCGGCTGAGAGAACCGGAACTGTTCCTCGGTGCCCGACCGGTGCGTCCGTTGCGGTTGTTCACCGGGGCGGGCGTGGCGCGCATCAGCATCGGAATGGTCGTGCTGTGCTCGGTGCAAAATTTCGGTTACTATGGTGTTATGATATGGTTGCCAAATTATCTGTCGGTCCGTTTCGGCTACGGGCTGACGCAGTCCTCACTGTGGACCGCCGTGACCATCGCTGGGATGGCGATCGGTATCGCCGCGTTCGGCCAAGTCGCCGATCGTTTCGGCCGGCGACCGACGTTCCTGGCCTGGATGGCAGGCGCGGCGATCATGGTCGTGGTGTACGCGGCACTGACCTCGCCCGCGGGCCCTGCTGGCGGGCGGCGCGGTGATGGGGTTCTTCGTCAATGGCATGCTGGGCGGCTACGGCGCGCTGATGAGCGAACTGTATCCGACCGGACTGCGCGCCACGGCGCAGAACGTGCTGTTCAATATCGGCCGCGGCGTGGGCGGGTTCGGGCCGGTGGTGGTGGGCTGGGTCGCGGCGCGGCACGGATTTTCGGTGGCGATTGCCGGGCTGGCAGTCCTGTATGTGCTGGACATGGTGGCGCTGTGGGTGCTGATCCCGGAGCGGCGCGGGACGGCGTTGGCTGAGGTGTAGCTATGATGCCTTTTTGGCCGGCTTGGTGTCGTTCGCCACGGCCGGCCGGATCACGCTGGTGATGGTGTCCCGCAGCACCGTGACACGAATATTGGGCGCGATCTCCACCTCGATTTCCTGGGATGCGATCTGCTTGCCGTCCTTGTCGGCCACCATCGGCACTCGCTGCACCACACCGAGGATGCCACCACCGGTGACCACCCGATCACCGCGCTTGATCGCCGCCAGCATCTGCTTCTGGTCCTTCTGCTTCTGCTGCTGCGGGCGGATCAGCAGGAAATAGAACACGACGAAAATCAGCACCAGGGGCAGGAACTGCGTCGCGCTGCCGAAACTGCCGGCAAGGCCCTGCGCGTAAGCTGGGGTGATGAGCATGAGGTTCCTGTCGCAGTGGGGTTGTGGCGGGTTGCGGTGAACGGGGCCGGACCATAGTTTCCGCCACCCCCTCGTCAAGTTCGCCCGTCAGCTTCCCCTGGGAATATCGCATGGACCAGCCCCTGATAGAGCTTCTGGGCCGCATCGCCGCGGCGCTGGAACGTCTGGCCCCGCCCGCAGCGGCGGCGCTGGACCTGGATGCGGCGGAGGCGTTTGTCTGGCATCCGGACCCGCCGCGGCTTGTTGCGGTGGATCGCGTGTCGCGCGTGGCGATCGGGCTGCTGAAGGGGGTCGAGCGGCAGAAGCAGATTCTGCTGGACAATACGCAGCGCTTTGCGCGGGGACTGCCGGCCAACAACGCGATGCTGTGGGGCGCGCGGGGAATGGGCAAGTCGTCACTGGTGAAGGCGGTGCATGCCGTGATCAGCCAGGAACTGCCGGGTTCTCTGGTGCTGGTGGAGATCCACCGTGAGGACGTCGGGTCTTTGCCCGAGCTGCTGAACGCGTTGCGAGGGCGATCGCGGCGATGTCTGATCCTATGTGACGATCTGTCGTTCGAACGTGAGGATTCGGACTACAAGGCGCTGAAATCCATCCTGGAGGGCGGGATCGAGGGGCGGCCGGACAACGTGCTGTTCTATGCGACGTCCAACCGGCGGCATCTGATGCCGCGGGACATGATCGAGAACGAGCGGTCAACGGCGATTAACCCGTCCGAGGCGATCGAGGAGAAGGTCTCGCTATCGGACCGGTTCGGGTTGTGGATCGGCTTCCACAACTGCGACCAGGAGACGTTCTTTGCGATGGTCGAGGGGTATGCCGCGGCGATGGAATTGCCGATCGGGGCGGAGGCGCTGCGCGCACAGGCGGTGGAGTGGTCAGTGACGCGGGGGGCGCGGTCTGGACGAGTGGCGTGGCAATTCATCCAGGATCTCGCGGGACGATTGGGAATGACGGCCGGTGAACTGCGCGAGGCGGATCGGGTTGGCTAGCGCGTGATCGCTTGAGGCGAACCCGTCAGAAAGCGTGAATCACGCGCTCAAACAAAGGAAAGCCAGACCATGATTGTTTCACCTTGAAGCAATCATGGTCTAGGATACACCAGCATCTGGAGGCGGCGAATTCTCGATCGGTCCTGCCAAATCGCGCGCAAGCGAGACATAGTACTTCCACTCGCGGGTCGGTCAGGAAGCCGAGGCGAACCGACGTATTTCTTCTGCGCTCGGCATGGTGGCTTGGCTGCCATGGCGGGCGCAGCAGATTGCCGCCGCCGCACTGGCGCGGCGAAGCGCAGGTTCCAGGGGGATGCCCCGATCCAATGCAGCGGCGAACACCCCAGTGAAACAATCGCCGGCGCCGGTGGTATCGACGGCGGCAACGGGAAAGGCAGGTACATGAAACGCCGCGTCATTGGCCGCAGCTTCCGCTCCGTGCTCAGCCAGTGTGCGCACCACGGTCACGCCGACTGCACGGTGCAGATCGTGCGCGGTGGCACCACAGCCGAGCCGTGCGGCGAGCCAGGCCGATTCCGGATCGTTCACAATGAGAATGTCGATCGCGTGCAAAGCGTCGATGTCCAGCATCGCTGCTGGGGCAAGGTTCAGCACAATTCGCACACCGCGGGTGCGGGCGCGACGGATCAGGACCGCGGTTTCGGCGGCCGGCACTTCCATCTGCAACAACAGCGTCGTGTCTGGACCCAGCAACCCGTCCTCGATCTGCGCGGCGCGAGCAGCGAGGTTGGCACCCGATCCGACGCCGATCACGTTTTCGCCGTGCGGATTGACGAAAATGCCGGCGCATCCGGTCGAATCATCGGTTTCGATCACGCGCGACAGATCGATCCCCTGCGCGCGCATCAGAGCCAGTGCACCGGATGCCAATGCGTCGCGCCCGACGGCGCCGGCCATGATCACCGAAGCACCATCGCGCGCGGCGGCGACCGCCTGATTGGCGCCCTTGCCGCCGGGCTCGATGCGCACGGCGGGTGCGAGGATCGTTTCGCCAGGGGCGGGCAACGCCGGCAGCGGAAAGATCAGGTCCAGGTTGATTGAGCCGAAGACCAGGATCACGGCCCGATTCTCCTGCTCACGCGACCAGTTCGAGAGTTGCCGCCTCGATTACCCTGGGCGCCGCATCGAACGCGGCGATCAGGCTCTCGCATATCCGAGCGTATTGCGACCCACCCCGAGCACATGAAGCCCCAGAGCAACGCCGACCGGCCGCTGACTTGCACATAACAGGGCAGTTCGAATTCGTAGTTTCCAACGTCAGCCGTGCGGAAACGAGGCCCTCCGGAGTTAATTTCGGTTCTTCGAACAAGCTCCAGGCCATATTGCCTCTCGCTCACCCACGACTGTTGCGTAAAATATTTCACTATGGCAATTTTATATCAGTTTTCGGCCCACCTCCATATACGCACTTCGTGGATAGAATCATGCGGGATTGTGGGCCTTCGTGCATGACAGCCTGACAAATAGCCAGCCAACAGGGCAGCAAGGCAGCGCACAAACGCGCCAGCGTGAAAGGTAGACACCATGGCACCAAGGCATGAGCTTCCCAAAGCCGGCGCCCCCGGCTCCGGCTGTTGCCAGTCCAGCGGCCGATCGACGAGCCAAGCGTTTGGGAGCGGACCCGTGTTCTGGCGATCCGTCAGGGCCGGACCACACAGGCCATGCTCGAGGAGCTGGTGACCTGCTACCTCGCCAAGCATGACGCCGGCTGAGCCCGCCCATGCTCATCCATCGTCGCGATCCCGAGCGAAATATGGCCCGCTTCTACGCCGTGCGGCTGCAAGCCGACCTGCTGGACGGCCGGGTCGTGGTGCGGGAGTGGGGGCGGACGGGGCAGCCCGGCCAAGTGCGCGCCGAGCTGGCGCCGGCGCAGGTTGCGACGGAGCGGCTGGCGAAACGGAAGCGAGGCCGGGGGTACCGATGAGCTCTCTGCTCAGTCCGGTTCCACATTTGGTTCGGTATATCCGGAACGGCAATTCGCCCCTCGGGGTGCAATAGATTAGCTCTGCTTGATGCAAGCTCTGCTTGGCAATTGATTAACTCTGCTTGATGTAGCCATGCTTGACAATTAGATTAGCTCTGCTTGATGCAAGCTCTGCTTGTGCAGTTAGATTAGCTCTGCTATACTTTGATTTCTCTTTACTACATGGCGAATATTTGCTTGCGCTCACGCATATTGCTACGATAGGAGAGACCAATCATACCGGAGCACGGTCAATTGCTCGTACACCTTGGTGCTCGCCAAAATCCGCCTGCCGCACTATCTTTCGACCATGAGCGCAACGCATCCGCGGCCCCAGATCCCGCCGGCCGAAACCGACGAGCAGCGGCACTCGCGGCTGGCGGAAGAAGAGCGATTGCTGGACGAGGCGGAAGCAGAGGCGGCAGCGGGCCTGCTGATCCCACAGGCGGACGCGAACGCTTGGATCAACAGCCTCGGGACGGCAAACCCACTGCCGATGCCACAACCCCGCAAGCCGGACTGACGGCGCGGTCGCTCAGTTACACGCCGCGGGCGCTGCGAGATATCAAAGCGACGTTTGAGTGGCTTTCGCAGCCCGGCTCCGGCCAAAGGGCTCAGCAGCGGGTCCAGTACATTCGCACCGCGATAGACCGGCTGGTGGAGAACCCTTGCCGACATCCAAGGGGTCATCGTCCGGGAACGCGGCAGATGACGATTGAGCAGCATACCATCATCTACAGGGTTACCCCCGATACCGGCCGGGATGCGACCGCCGGTGACGTAAGGGTGCTACGTGTTTACCAGCCGCGGCAATGCCGCACGTGAAGCGAATCGGCGGCCGATTCGGGATATTGCGTCGGCTTCGGACAACGTGACGGAGATGCAGGCTGCCACCTGATAATAAGTAAAACCATCGGGAGGGAATACCGATGACGAGGAGCGCAACCGGCGCAAACAACGGGTCATGGAGTGTTTGCTATGTGGCGATGGTGACGGATCAGGCCTCCCCCAGCACCCCAACCAGCTCCGCCCATTCCCGCTTGTTCAGCCCGCTTCCGGCCTGCTCCACCCGCTCGCCGGTCAGCATCCGGCGGACTGCGGCCAGCATTGGTGCCGATAACGTTGCCGCGCCCAGCCGGTAATCCAGGAACGCCTGATACGCCACCGGCACCCAGGCGCGCACCGTGTCCAGCATTGCTTCGGCATAGGCGCGGATCTCGTACTGGGCATGCGCATCGGCCCGCAGGCTGAGAAAGTGTAGCAAGTTGTGCAGGTCGATCTTCCAATACCATTGCGTGTAGGTGTTCAACGTCAAGTTCATCCGCGCCAGTTCCCGCGCCAGACCCTGCCTGGCGGGATCGAGCGGCTTGCCGGCATCATCCTCATTCAGCATGTCCACGTAATGATCGTAGCTGCGTATGGCGTCCGCTCGCAGCAGGTCCAGCACGTGTTCAGCTTCCGCTCCGGCCAATACCGCCCCCCTGCCCTGCCGGTTGGTCGCCGATTGCGCCGCCAGATGCTCCGGCGCGGGGATGTAGAATTCGCGATCCAGGATCGAATAGCGGGCGGAGTATTCGTTC
Source organism: Acetobacteraceae bacterium (assembly GCA_035475215.1). Lineage (GTDB taxonomy): Bacteria > Pseudomonadota > Alphaproteobacteria > Acetobacterales > Acetobacteraceae > DATDIC01. The sequence goes on from DATIMO010000181.1 coordinate 9,742, forward strand.
ACGTTGGCCGTACGGTGGCGGATCCACTGACGGGCCACGAAGATCGGCAACTTCACGTGGTACTTGATCTCGCACATCTCGAACGGAGTGGAGTGGCGGTGCCGCATCAGATAGCGGATCAACCCGGCATCCTCGGACACCCGTCTTGTGCCGCGACCGTAGGAAACCCGGGCCGCCTGCACGATGGCGCCGTCGTCGCCCATGTAGTCGATCACCCGGACGAAGCCGTGATCCAGCACTGGCATCACCTCGTATAGCAGGTGCTCCAACGCCGGCACCGTCGGACGGCGCGTTTCGGCGCACTGCGCCCGGAGCGCCGCGATCTCGGCTGATTGCTGGTCCGTGAGCGGCATTCGCGACTCCACTTTTGCTGGCCGAATGCCTATATTCGGTTCGCCGGCTTGCCGGCTATGGTGATAAACGGTTCGTGGAATAAGCGTTGTGGACCCGGGGGCAGTGCCCGGCGCCTCCACCATTTCCGGTTCGATTGCGGGGTGCCGAAAGGCGACGCGCTCGATCGAACCGGCCGACAATGGGGGCGAAACAGGCTCGACACGCGCGGTAAAGACGCATCTTTTGCCCGGCATGGTTCCGCCGTTATCGGGCCATTCTACAAGTGCCAATGATAATGAGGCGCTCGCTGTCGCTGCATAAGCGATAAGCGCGGTTCGGGGGGCACCGGGCAACAGAAGCCCCCCACTCGCAGGATCACCGCTGAAAATGCCGCTGCTACAAAAACACGGTCAGACTGGCGCGTATTCAGGCTCCGCGCTATGGATCATGACATGACGGACGAAGACCAACCACCAGTCGAAAGCCTGTTGCCATACGACGAATGGACCGAAGCGGCCATGCGCCAAGTGGTGATCCAGGCGATCGGCCATGTCGCAGAACACGGACTGCCGGGTGACCATCATTTCTATGTAACGTTCCGTAGCGATCACCCCGGGGTAGTCATGCCGCCCCGGCTGCGCGCTCAGTACCCTCAGGAAATGACCATCGTGCTGCAACACCAGTTCTGGGATCTCAAGATGGACCAGGAGGCGGGGCTGGTCAGCGTAGGCCTGTCATTCGGCGGCGTGCCCTCAACCCTGGTCATCCCGCTGGGAGCCATCGTCGCCTTTGCCGATCCGCATGTCCGCTATGGGATGCGCTTCCGCCCGGACCCGCCGACCGAAGCCGCTGACCCGATAGAGCCGCCGCCCCAGACCCACCCGACCGAGACGACGCCTCAGGTCGTCAGCCTGGACGCATTCCGCCGCCGCCCGACCAAGGGTTGAGCAGTCCCGAGTCGTCCAACGCAGCGCCAGCCCGGCACTTCAGGAGCTTGCCATGAACGCCCCGATCCAGCGTCCGCCCGGCTTTGCGTATGCGCCGATGTTCCCGCGGGGTCCGGATCAGACGGAATGGAAGAAGCTGGAACTGGCCGGCGTGCGAACCGTCCCATGTGATGGCCGGAGCGTACTGCGCATCGCGCCGGAGGTGCTGAGCGAACTCGCCCTCCAGGCGTTCCGCGACGTGTCCCACCTGCTGCGGCCAGGTCATCTTCAGCAGCTTCGCGCGATCCTGGACGACCCCGAGGCATCCGCAAATGATCGGTTCGTGGCGCTTGATCTGCTGAAGAACGCCAACATTTCAGCCGGCGGCGTGCTGCCGATGTGCCAGGACACCGGCACCGCTCTGGTGTTCGGCAAGAAGGGCCAGCGCGTCTGGGTTGACGGCGATGAGGAGGAGGCACTGGCCTGGGGCGTGCACCGCACCTACACCGAATCCCATCTGCGCTATTCGCAGATGGCGCCGCTTTCCATGTTCGAGGAGGTCAACACCGGCAACAATCTGCCGGTCCAGTTCGACATCATGGCTGCGCCTGGCGACGAACACGCGGACGAGCTGCACCTGATGTTCGTCGCCAAGGGCGGCGGGTCGGCCAACAAGAGTTTTCTGTTCCAGGAAACCCGGGCGATCCTGACACCGGAGCGGCTGTTGGATTTCCTGGAAGGCAAGATCAGAACGCTCGGAACCTCCGCCTGCCCGCCCTATCACTTGGCCATCGTGATCGGCGGCACCTCGGCGGAGCTGACGCTGAAGACCGTCAAGCTGGCCTCGACGCGCTGGCTGGATTCACTGCCGACCGGCGGCAGCAGGGCCGGGCACGCGTTCCGGGACCTCGACATGGAACAGAAGGCGCTGGAACTGACGCGCCGCATGGGCATCGGCGCCCAGTTCGGCGGCAAATACTTCTGTCACGACGTCCGGGTGATCCGGCTGCCGCGGCACGGTGCCAGCCTACCCGTCGGTATTGGTGTCTCCTGTAGCGCTGACCGGCAGATTCTGGCGAAGATCACACCCGACGGGGTATTTCTGGAAAGGCTCGAGACCGACCCCGCCAGATACCTGCCGGACGCGTCTGAGCACAATTTGGCGGAAAACACGGTGGCCGTGGATCTGGACCGGCCGATGGCGGATTTGCAACGGCAGCTCTCGGCTTATCCGGTGAAGACCCGGCTGTCGCTATCCGGCACCATGGTGGTGGCGCGCGACATTGCCCACGCGAAGCTGCAGCAACGGCTGGACCGTGGCGAGCCGTTACCCGCATATATCAAGAACCACCCGATCTATTATGCCGGCCCGGCAAAGACTCCGCACGGCCATGCCACGGGCAGTTTCGGCCCTACCACGGCCGGGCGCATGGACAGCTACGTGGCGGATTTTCAGGCGGCCGGCGGCTCCTTGATCATGCTGGCGAAGGGCAACCGGTCTCGCGCGGTAAGGGACGCCTGCAAGGCGAATGGCGGGTTCTACCTGGGCAGCGTCGGCGGCCCGGCGGCGCGGCTGGCGCGGGACTGCATCCGCAAGGTCGAAGTACTGGAATACCCGAATTGGGTATGGAAGCTGTCTGGCGGATCGAGGTGGAGAATTTCCCGGCCTTCATCGTGATTGACGACAAGGGTAACGATTTCTACGACGGACACGAATAACCGCCATAGCGAGAACTGATGCGCTTTACCATCGATCGCATCGACCACCTGGTGCTGAACGTGCGCGACGTGGAAATCACCGCCGCCTGGTATCAGCGCGTGCTGGGCATGGAACGCGAGGAGTACGGGCCGCAGCGCAGGACCGCGCTGAAATTCGGCGGACAGAAGATCAATCTGCGACCTGCCGATGCCGGCCCGGGCACCTGGGTTACCGGGACCAACGACCGGCCGGGATCGGGCGATCTCTGCTTTATCACCGCGGTCGGGCCGGCCGACGTGATCTCGCATCTGCATGACTGCGGCGTGCTGGTGCTCGAAGGCCCGGTGCCACGAGAAGGCGCGCTGGGGCCCATGCGATCCGTATATTGCCGCGATCCGGACGGGAACCTGGTCGAGATCGCGACCTATCTGCCGCGCTGATGCCACAGCTGATGCCTTGGGCCGCTCATCTCCGCGTCGGTCTGGTGGCGTTTCTCTGCTTTCTGGGGACGATCCCACTGGCCAATTGGATGATCGGCCATGTCGGCACTGTATGTCCGCCCGGACAGCCCTGCCTTGTGCCGGTATTCCCCGGGCTGCTGGCCCCGTCAGGCGTGGTCACGGTCGGTGTGGCGCTGGTGCTGCGGGATGTGGTGCAGCGCTGCCTGGGCACGCTTTGGGGCCTGGGTGCCGTCCTTGTCGGCTCGGCGTTGTCCGTCCTGGTTGCGCCGCCAAGCTTGGCGGCGGCTTCCGCGGTGGCATTTCTCGCCAGCGAATTGGCGGATTTTGGAGTCTACACGCCGTTGCAGCGGCGCCGATTGGTCCTGGCGGTTCTGGCTTCAGCGACGCTGGGTTTGTTCGTCGATTCCGTCGTGTTCCTGTGGCTTGCGTTCGGCAGTCTGGAGTTCCTGCTGGGTCAGGTGGTCGGGAAGCTGTGGGCGGTGGTGGTGAGCATTCCGTTCATCCGGCTGCTGCGCCGGGTCGCACCCACGCCGGCCTGATGCAGACGCCGGTCAGACCCGCTGGCGGGGCTCTCCGCCGCGGCGGTACCCGGGGCGCCACGATGCGCGCAGCGGTGGGCCGAGCAGCCGCTGCGTCATGTTGACCGCCCCGGCACCGGCCACCAGCAGGGCTGCGAACCAGCAGAAGCGCGATTCGTAACCACCGATCGTCACCAGCACGACGAACAGCACGCTGATGCCGACCATCCCGCCGCCCCGGCCGACGCCTCGCCGGGAGGCCAGGGCACCCAGCACCAGAAACACGACGAAAAGCGCAACCGCCGCGGCCCGCACCAAGTCGAAAGCCTGCACGGATGCATATGCGATTGCGTCGGCAATCGCCCACTCCGCCTGACTGAGCGCGATCAACGCGGCATTGATGAAATGCCCGGGCCCGGCGAAATAGAGCAGGACAGCCAGCACGATGCCGCCCAGCCAGACCAGTAGGATAGTGTTGCGGCTCACTGTCAGTTCCTTGATTCCAGCCAACGGGGGCAAATGTGGGCCCGCCCAGGGCGCAACGCCAGGGGTCGCGACCCAGGGGATAGTAGCGGACAGGCCCATCCACCCTTACATCACCTCCGATGTTCCAGTGCGCCGCCACGGGCCCGTTGTTTCGGCTCTCCGACTATGATTTCGAGCTGCCCGCCGATCGGATAGCCCAGCATCCGGCACGGCCGCGAGATTCGGCTCGGCTGCTCGCCGTGGGCGAGATCCTGCAGGACCGGATCGTGCACGATCTGCCGGACTTGCTCCGCCCGGGCGATGTGGTGGTGGTCAACGATACCCGCGTGATCCCGGCTCAGCTCTATGCCCGGCGCGGTGATGCGCGAATCGGGATCACCCTCGACCGTCCGTTGGCTGACGGCACGTGGCATGCCCTCGCCCGAAATGCCCGGCGCCTGCATCCCGGCGATATGGTGCGCTTCGACGGCGCGCCGGAACTGGCGGCGGAGGTGCGGGCACGCGATGCCGATGGCGGCGTCACGCTGGCCTTCAATCTGTCCGGGGCAGCATTCGCAGCGGCATTGGCGCAGGGCGGAGCCCTGGCGCTGCCGCCCTATATCGAACGCCCGACGGGACCGCTGGCTGAAGACACGCGCGACTATCAGACGATCTTCGCCCGCCGTGAAGGCGCGGTTGCTGCTCCCACCGCCGGCCTGCACTTCACCCCGGCGCTGCTGGAGGCAATGGAACGCCGGGGTGTCCGGTGTGTCACGGTGACGCTGCATGTCGGGGCCGGCACATTCCTGCCCGTGCGCACAGACGACATCACCGCGCATCGCATGCACCCCGAACGCTGCGAGATCGGCCCGGCGGCAGCCGCGGCAATCAATGCGGCGCGCCACTCGGGCAGCGATGTGGTCGCGATCGGTACGACATCGCTGCGTCTGCTGGAAAGCGCCGCGGCGCCGGACGGGACAATTCACCCGTTTGCCGGCGACACGGACCTGTTCATCGTACCGGGCTATCGGTTCCGTGCGGTCGATCGGCTGTTGACCAATTTCCACCTGCCGCGCTCGACCTTGTTCATGCTGGTCTGCGCCTTTGCCGGATACGAACGCATGCGGGCGGCCTACATGCATGCGATCGCAACCGGCTACCGATTTTATTCGTACGGCGATGCCTGCCTGCTATCTGGCGCTTCAACCTGCCCACCCGAATGATCAGGTTACCGCCGTGACGATCCGGTACCGGCCGGTCGCGGTCGCAGGCGCGGCGCGCGCTGGCATCTTGCAGACCGCACACGGTAGCGTGGAAACACCGACGTTCATGCCGGTCGGTACGACCGCAACGGTCAAGGCTATGACAGCCGACGCGGTGCGCGAAACTGGCGCCGCCATCGTGCTCGGCAACACCTATCATCTGATGCTGCGCCCCGGGGCCGACCGGGTTGCGGCGCTGGGCGGCCTGCATCGGTTCATGGACTGGCCGGGACCGATCCTGACCGATTCGGGCGGCTTTCAGGTCATGTCACTGGCAAAACTGCGCAAGATGGACGCAGACGGTGTCATGTTTCAATCGCACCTTGATGGCTCGACCCATCGACTGACGCCGGCTCGTTCGATCGAGATCCAGCACAAGCTGGACGCGACGATCAGCATGGTGCTGGATGAATGCACACCATTCCCGGCAACCGAGGAACAGGCACGACTGTCGATGGAAATGTCATCGCGCTGGGCGGCGCGGTCCAGGGAAGCCTTCTTGGATCGCCCCGGATATGGTTTGTTCGGCATTGTGCAGGGCGGCGTGTTCCCCGGGCTGCGCGCCGCATCAGCCGGCGCGTTGACCGATATCGGTTTCGACGGCTACGCGATCGGCGGGCTTGCGGTGGGCGAAGGCCAGGCCGCCATGTTCGGCGTGCTGGACGCGACGATTCCGCTGCTTCCGACAGATCGGGCGCGCTATCTTATGGGCGTCGGCACGCCCGACGATATCGTCGGCGCGGTGCAACGCGGCGTCGACATGTTCGACTGCGTGATCCCGACACGTGCCGGACGCACCGCCCGCGCCTACACCGCAGAGGGCGTGTTCAATCTGCGCAACGCGCGGTTCGCGGACGATGCGGCCCCGCTCGATCCATGCTGCCGTTGCCTGGCTTGCAACCGGCACAGCCGGGGCTATCTGCATCACCTGTTCCGGGCTGGCGAAATGCTGGGACCAATGCTGCTGACTTGGCACAATCTGACCTATTATCAGGACCTGATGCGCGGTCTGCGCGCCGCCATCATCGCGGATCGGCTGGACGTCCATGCAGCCGCGCTGCGGGCGGACTGGATGGGCCGGGAACCGAGCGGGGAGCTGACATGACAGATCAGGCTTACGCCGGAATTACCCAGCTCGGGCGGGCCACCGCAATACCGGAGTCGCCGGAGCAGGCCCGAGTGGAACGGGTGCCGAATCCTGCGCCCGGCCGGCCATACGTGATCCGTTTCACCTGTCCCGAATTCACTTCGCTATGCCCGATCACCGGACAGCCTGATTTCGCCCATCTTGTGATCGACTACATTGCGCGCGATTGGATCGTCGAAAGCAAGTCGCTGAAACTTTATTTCGCAGCATTCCGCAACCATGGTGCTTTCCATGAAGCATGCACGATGCAGATCGCCGAACGGCTGATGACCGAGCTGAACCCGGTGTGGTTGCGGATCGGCGCCTATTGGTATCCGCGAGGCGGGATGCCGATCGACGTGTTCTGGCAAACCGGCGCGCCGCCGGAAGGCGTCTGGATTCCACCTCAGGAGGTAACGCCTTACCGGGGGCGGGGGTGATGCTGACTCCCCGCTTTGGCGTTACACTGGCGGGCGGGCGAAGGCCCTGAGCGCATGACACACCCAATCTGGCAATTCTGGATCGACCGCGGCGGCACCTTCACCGATATCGTCGCTCGCGCGCCTGACGGGCGGCTGTCCACCCATAAGCTGCTGTCCGACAACCCCGGCCGTTACAGCGACGCCGCCATTGCTGGAATCCGCTCGGTGCTGGGTCTTCCGCCCGATGCGCCAATTCCCGCCGGCATGGTCGACAGTGTGAAGATGGGCACCACCGTCGCCACCAACGCGCTGCTGGAGCGCACGGGCGAGCGCACACTGCTGGTGGTCAATCGCGGCTTCGCCGACGCGCTGCGCATCGGCAATCAGGCGCGTCCGCGACTGTTCGATCTGGCGATCAAGCTGCCCTCCATGCTGTATGAGCAGGTCATCGAAGTTGCCGGCCGGGTCGGCGCCGATGGGACCGAACTGGAACCGCTCGATGAACAAGGCGCCAGGGTCGCGTTCGCTCAGGCACGCGCTGCGGGCATCACCGCATGCGCTATTGTCCTGATGCACGCGTGGAAGTACCCAGCGCACGAGCAGCGCCTGGCCGAACTGGCCCGCACAGCCGGTTTCGCACAGGTCTCCGCCAGCCATGTCGTCAGCCCGCTGCTGCGCCTGGTCCCGCGCGGCGACACCACCGTCGTGGACGCGTACCTCTCCCCCATCCTGCGCCGCTACGTCGATCACGTCGCAGCGGAACTCGAAGGCGTGCGACTGTTCTTCATGCAGTCCAACGGCGGGCTGGCCGAAGCGCATAGTTTTCAGGGCAAGGACGCGATTCTCTCCGGGCCGGCCGGCGGCATCGTCGGTGCCGCGCGAACCGCCGCGATGGCCGGCCTGAATCGGATCATCGGATTCGACATGGGCGGCACCTCCACCGATGTGGCGCTCTATGCCGGCGCGTTCGAACGTGCATTCGAAACCGCCATCGCCGGGGTGCGCATGCGCGCGCCGATGATGGCGATCAACACTGTTGCGGCGGGCGGCGGCTCCATCCTGCATTTCGATGGGGCGCGCTTCCGCGTCGGTCCGGATTCCGCCGGCGCTGTCCCCGGCCCCGCCTGTTATCGACGCGGTGGGCCGTTGACCGTTACCGATGCAAATGTCTGCGTCGGCAAGATTCAACCAGCACATTTTCCGGCGATTTTCGGCCCCGACGGAGATCTGCTGCTGGACGCCGAAACCGTGCACGCCCAATTCGCCACGCTTGCCGACGAAATCGCCGCAGCCACCGGGCAGCACCGTTCTCCGCAGCAGGTTGCGGAAGGCTTCCTGCGCATCGCAGTCGCCAACATGGCCAACGCCATCAAACAGGTCTCGGTACAGAAGGGCCACGACGTGACCCGTTTCGCACTGAACTGCTTCGGCGGCGCCGGCGGCCAGCACGCCTGCCTGGTGGCCGATGCACTGGGCATGGAAACCGTGTTCATCCACCCCTTTGCCGGCGTGCTGTCGGCGTACGGCATGGGACTGGCGGATCAGACGGTCATGCGCGAGCAGGCAGTCGAAATTCCACTGTCGCCCGACGCCTTGCCGGCATTACAGGCATTGGCAAGCACGCTCGCCCAGCGCGCCACCGAGGCACTGGTCGCACAGGGAGCCGATCCGTCGCGGATCACCACGCATCACCATCTGCATATCCGCTACGCCGGCACCGAAGCCGCGCTGATCATCCCGCTGGCCGATTATGCCACGATCGTGACCGACTTCACCGAAGCGCATCGCGCCCGCTTCGGTTTTGCCACACCCGATCGCGCGCTGATGGTCGAAGCCGTCGCGGTGGAGGCCGTCGCGCCCGGTGAACCAGTCAGCGAGTCGACACTTCCCCAGCGTGACCACGGCCAGCCCGAACCGGTGGACCTCGTGCATATCTTCACTGAGGATACAGATCACGAAGCTTCGGTGTTCGACCGCACCCATCTGCTCGCCGGAGATGTGATCAACGGCCCGGCGCTCATCCGCGAAGCAAATGCAACTACTGTTGTGGAACCCGGTTGGGCGGCCGAAGTCAATGCGCTCGATCACCTTCTGCTGCGCCGTGTGGCGGCGCTGGCAACCCGCGTGCCGCCCGGCGGCTCCCGCCCCGATCCGGTGCTGCTGGAGCTGTTCAACAACCTGTTCATGAACGTCGCCGAACAGACCGGCGCTGTGCTGCAAAACACGTCCATGAGCGTGAACATCAAGGAACGCCTGGATTTCTCCTGCGCCGTTTTCGACGGCGACGGTTATCTGGTCGCCAACGCGCCGCACATCCCGGTGCATCTCGGTGCGATGGGCGAAAGCGTGCGCACAGTGCTGGCGCGGCGGCGCGACACGCTGAAACCGGGCGACGTGGTGGTGCTGAACAATCCGTACAATGGCGGCACGCACCTGCCCGACGTGACCGTGATCACGCCGGTGTTCGACGAAGCCGGCAAGCGCATCCTGTTCTTCCTCGGCAGCCGCGGCCACCATGCCGATATCGGCGGGATCACCCCAGGATCGACGCCTCCTGCTTCTTCCACGCTCGAAGAAGAAGGCGTCGTAATCGACGATTTTCTGCTGGTGGATGGCGGGCATTTCCGTGAACCGGAGCTGCGCGCCCTGCTCGCCGGCGCCACATACCCAGCGCGCAGCCCAGACGTGAACGTGGCCGACATCAAGGCCCAGGTCGCCGCCAACGAAAAAGGTGTGCAGGAACTGACGCGCGTCGTCGCGCAGTACGGTTGGGACACCGTCGCCGCCTACATGCGGCACGTGATGGACAACGCCGAGGAAAGCGTGCGCCGCGTGATAGACCGCATCGGTGACGGCACGTTCGATTACACCATGGACGACGGCGCACCGCTGCGCGTCTCGGTGCGCGTGGACCATGCCGCCCGCCGCGCCACGGTGGATTTCACCGGCACCGCCCAACAGCGCGACCACAACAACTTCAACGCCCCGCCGGCAGTAACCCGCGCCGCCGTGCTGTACGT
>DATIMO010000182.1:0-3095 GCA_035475215.1 Acetobacteraceae bacterium
CCCCCGCCAGCCGGCGATGGGTCTCCACCGCCTCGCGTATCGCCGCCAGCGCCCCCGCCGCATCGCCGGCATCGCTCAGCCGAAGCGACAGGTTGTTGAGGCTCGTCGCCAGATCAGGCGCGAACCGCGCCGCATTCTCCCCCGCCAGCCGGCGACGGATCTCCACCGCCTCGCATATCGCCGCCAGCGCACCCGCCGCATCGCCGGCATCGCTCAGCCGGAGCGACAGGTTGTTGAGGCTCGTCGCCAGATCAGGCACGAACCGCGCCGCATTCTCCTGCGCCAGCCGGCGATAGGTCTCCACCGCCTCGCGTATCGCCGCCAGCGCCCCCGCCGCATCGCCGGCATCGCTCAGATGCACAGACAGGTTGTTGAGAATGGAAGCACGTTCCTCACCCGAAAGTTCGGCGCGTTCCAACAGGGCACGCCCGATCGCAACCGAGACCGGACTCAGGCGAAATCCCCCTGCGTCCGAGTAGAACAGGTCGCTCCATGACTTGGCGCGGTCTGGCCTTCCCTTTACCGCCGCAATCATGGAGTCCCGCACCCCAGTTTCTGCCGGTCCATGCAATGTCACGATGTCACGCAGCCGTCGATCGATCAGTTCCATTTGCAATGATCCGGGATCGCACAGCGTCTCCCACACCCACGCCGGACCCCGGTCATCCGCCTCCTGGATCACCTGCCGCAGCAGCTCCGCTGCAACAATATCCGGCCCCGGCGCCAAAACCCGATTCCCGTGCGCCAGCCCCGCCATGCGAGTCGCATCGACAACTTGCGTGGGTTCCGGAAGGCCTAGCTCCAGCTCCGGTGCAGCCAGCCGTCGCAGCGCCGCAGCATCCAACCCGTCACGCAGCGCCGCCAGCCCGACAAGCCGCGAGCCGCCAACCTTGCCGAAGCCGCGTGCCTTACCCGCAAGATTCAGGTGCCTCCGCTCCCGCCGAACCAGCGCATCCACAATCCTGTGGGCGCGAAGCTCAAGCGTGTCCGCCGGTTCATCCACCAGATGAATCGCCGCCGCCGTAATGAACAGCGGCAATGCATGCAGCTCCGGTTGCTGTTTCACCCATGTCACGAATCCCGTTTCATCCACAACCGGCGCCGCTCGCCGCCGATGCGCCGCCAACCGTGTCACCGCCCCACGGAACAATGCCAGCGCCGGTTGCGGCCCCAGCGCACCGATCCCTACCTCCTGCGCATCGCACCGTGCCGTGGCGTCACATTCCTCGATCACCCGGTCCCACTCGCTCCTCGGCCTGCGGCTCAGCAGCAGAAGACGTATCGGCGCGGATGGCGTCCCCATTCGCATCGCCTCGCTTAAAAGAGCCTTCACCTGATCGGGCCACGCTTCCGGAGAATCGAGCACCGCCAGCAAGCCGCCTCGCGGAAGCTGTAGCGGCTCATCCCGCTCCAGCGGCGAAAAACCCGCATTCCATCCGGTCAACGCCGAGGCAACCTCGCCGGCGAGTCGCGTCTTTCCGGCGCCGCCTGGGCCAAGCAGAAATCGAATCCGCAACCCCGGTCCGTTCCGCGCCCAGTCAAGCAGCGCCTCCCGCTCGGCATTGCGGCCAACCAATTCTGCCGCCAGCCGGAATTCCCACGACAACAGATTGAAAATCTCAAACGGCGCGCCCGCCTCCGGCAACGTCGGCTCCCAAGGCACCGTTAGCACCGTCGGAGGCCGGCCATCCCCATACAGTTAATTGATTATGCCGCTGTTGCCGCCGACAACAACATTCCCAACGATATCACTCGTTCTCAGCCGCCCGTTACGCCGGAATAGCGGCCCGAGCATTACTTGGCCCAGAAGATGTCGTGCACCAGCGCTGCCACCGCCACCAGCACGCCGATAATCCCAATCGCCCACGCCACCCGATCCGGCCCGGCGTTCTCGGCGCTGCCCGCCCCAGAGTAGGTCTGGTTGATACTACCTGAATTATCGCGCACCTGCGCAACGTTGCCGGTGATGCTCCGCGCCTTCACCCAATTCGACCGCCGCGCCAGCGCCCACACGATCAGCACCGCTGCAACAACGTATCCGATAATGCTTCCGGCGCTCATTGTGCCCGTCCGATCGGTCAGCCACCTGCGAACATATACCGCTCGCCCCTGGGTGGCGTCAGCAATCAACCAGATCTCAAATCCCCAACACCTTCCAAATTCCCAGATTCAACCGTACGGTCCAAGACGCGCCAAATCACCGAAATCGTACGATCCAGGACCTCAAAAACAGTCCAACCGTACGGTCCACATCCCGCCAAATCGCCCTGTCGTACGGTTCAACCCCGCCGATTCAGCCCTGTCGTACGACACCCAAAGCCACACCCGATACCACCCCGACCCGCAACTCCCGAACGTAAGAACGCCCCTGCCCTCCACCAACCCCATCACCTCACCACATACCAGCGGCCCGCCGGCCCCCCGCCAGCAGCAGCGCATAATCCACCGCCTCGATCAGACTTTCCTCGCTCGCCACCCCCCGGCCGGCGATATCGAACGCTGTGCCGTGATCCACGGACGTCCGGATCACCGGCAAACCAAGTGTGATGTTCACGCCGGACAGCGACCGCCAAGCCCCCGTCGCCGGATCCACATCAAACCCCAGCAACTTCACCGGGATGTGCCCCTGGTCGTGATACATCGCCACCACGGCATCGAACTGCCGCGCCCGCAGCTTCACGAACACCGTATCCCCCGGCACTGGCCCCACCACATCCAGCCCCTCCGACCGGCACGCCGCCACAACCGGTGCCGTCACCTCGTCATCCTGACGCCCGAACAGCCCGCCCTCGCCGGCATGCGGGTTCAGCGCCGCCACCGCCAAACGTGGCGCCGCTACCCCCAGATCCCGCACCGCCGCGTATGTCAGATCGATGGTCCGCCGCAGCCGCTCCGGCGTGATCAGCTTGGGCACGTCGGCAAGCGCCACATGTGTCGTTACGTGTCCGACCCGCATGTCCCCGTGCGCCAGCAGCATCACCGAGCTTTTCGCCCCGGTCAGCGCCGCCAGCATGTCGGTATGTCCGGCAAAATGATGCCCCGCCAGGTTCAGCGCCTCCTTGTTCAGCGGCGCCGTCACGATCGCATCGATTCGA
>DATIMO010000183.1:0-5297 GCA_035475215.1 Acetobacteraceae bacterium
TGAAGCCGTTCGTCGCGGCACTGGCGGACCCGGAGAAGGCCTGGAAGGTGGTGGCAATGGCATCGACACTGGCCGGCAATTTCACGCTGCTGGGTTCGATCGCCAACCTGATCGTGGCAGAGAAGGCGGGTCAGCGTGGCGTGTCGATCAGCTTCTGGGATTATTTCCGCGTCGGCGCCCCGGTGACAGTGCTGACCCTGGTGATCGGCACGTTGTGGCTGGGATGGTCTTGACCCGCGCGCGCATGCGGCGAAGGGTCCGGCACAGCAATCGGGAGGAAGGGCCATACAGATGATCCAGAATCACGCCAGGCGCAAGCTGCTGGCCGGCGACGCGGTGATCAGCTTCGGGGTGCACCATCTGCGTAGCGTGGCGGCGCCGCTGATAGCGGCTTCGACCGGGCACGACATCCTGTTCATCGACATGGAGCACGGCGCCTTCACGATGCAGGAGGCGACGCAACTCTGCATGGCATCGTTGCCGGCGGGCGTGACACCGGTGGTGCGCGTCTGCGCCGGGGCCATCGATGAGGCGACGCGGCTGCTGGACAACGGGGCGTTGGGGATCACGGTGCCCCACGTCGATACCGCCGAGCAGGCGCATCGTGTCGCGGCGGCGTTCCACTACCCGCCGCAGGGGAAGCGAAGCTGGGGCGGACCGCCGGCGGTATATGGGTTCCGACCGCCGCACGTGGCTGAGGCGCAGGCGGCGATCAATCAGGAAATCCTGACGATCGTGATGCTGGAAAGTCCGTTGGCAATCCAGAATGCCGATGCGATCGCGGCGGTGGAGGGGGTGGACGTCCTGCTGATCGGCACGTTCGATCTGACGGCGGAGATGGGCATCTCCGGTCAGGTGCGGCATCCGAAGGTGGTCGAGGCGTACGAGAAGGTAGGGGCGGCGTGCCGGGCCCACGGCAAGGTGCTGGGCATGGGCAGGATCAACGATCCGGATGACATGGCGCGCTATCTGGCGATGGGTGCTCGGTATCTGGGATCCGGGTCGGATCAGAGCTTCATCGTGGATGGGGCGGAGGCGCGGATGGCGTTCCTGCGGGATCTGCTGGCGCGGAACCGGACGTAAGGCGGAAGCGCGCAGCGCATTCCGCCGGAGTCTTGTGGATGTCGCAGGCACGACCGGCGATAACCGGCGCACGCAACTCGGCCATGTGCGGCGCGGGCTCCGTCGGCCAGAGTCAATGGCAGCAGACAGCTGCCTTTCCTGCCAACGCGCAGGTACCGCCAGTTACTGCGTCGGCAACTTGCGGCGACGGACAGGAAGTTACACACGTTGTCATACTTAACAAACCTCGAGACGATCCCGGATGCGCTGCCGCAATTTTCCGCTCAGGCTTCTGGGCTGATCCTTCTTGCCGACAAGGGCACCATCGCAAACGTCACGGATTGTTCCGTCGCTGTCATTCAGCCGCGACCGCCACCGGCGCCGGTTTCCCCATGGCTGCCAGCAGACCTTCCCGCCGCACCATTGCCTTCGCCCGGTTCGCCTCCTTCACCGGGCCGAAGCCGCGGATCAGGTCTGGAATCTCGGCAATGGTCACGGCGATGTCCAGCGTGTCGGGCCGCAGCCCTTCAGTGACCCGTCGCAAGTCCACCTCATACTGCGCGATCAACTCCCGTTCCCACCGGCGTTCCGCTTGACGCCCGAACAGGTCCAGCCCCGTCCCACGCAGCCGTTTCCCATGCCGCAGTACACGGAACAGTGGCAGCGCGGCCCAGCCTGGCATGGCGATCTTGCGTCGTCGGCCAGTCGCCGGGTCGGTGCGCGTGATCAGGGGCGGCGCCACGTGGAACACCGGTCGTTCACCATATGTCGACGACGCGTGCATGCGGGCGACTTCGTACTCGTCCTTGTAGGCCATCACCCGGAACAGCCCCTCGGCCGCGGCATGCGACAGCCGGCCCGGAGCCCCCATCACTTCGGTTTCCCGTGCAATGACGGGTGCCAGTATCGCACGATACCGCGCCGCGTAAGGCGCATCCTGGTACTCGATCAGCCGTGCCGCCCGGTCCTCGATCAGCGCCTCCAATCCAGCCGGAGGCGCGTCGATCGCATGGACCAGTACCTGATCGGCGAGATCCGGTTGCGACGCCAGAATACGACCCCACAGGAACGCGCGCCGGTTCACCGGCACGGCAGCGCCGTTCAACTCGATCGCCCGCAGGATGGCCGCTTCGCCCACCGGAACCAGTCCGCGCTGCCAGGCGATTCCCAGCAGCAGCGTGTTCATCGCCTGGGCGTTGCCGAACAGCTTCTCGGCCAGCCGCACCGCGTGCAAATAGGTGCTGCTGGCGGCGTCCGTCGTTCGCTCGATTGCCCGCCGGTGCAATCCGGCATCGATGTTCAGCCGCGGATCGAACTTGAACTCCGCCGTGGCTGCCAGATCCAGGTTGCCGATCACCGCGCAGCCGGCGCCGCATCGTTCCAGTACACCCGGCCCGGCGCCGACGGCCAGATCGGCAGCCAACATGACGTTTGCCTCGCCCAGCGGAATGCGAACGACGTCCAAATCATCCGGCTCGCCGATCTGGACGTGGGCGACCACGGTCCCGTTCTTCTGCGCCAACCCGGTGAAATCCAGCGTGCGTACCTCGCGCCCTTCCAGATGCGCCGCCATCGCCAGAATAGCTCCCGACGTGACGATCCCGCCGCCGCCAATGCCGGCAAACAAACCGCGCCAGGGTATCCGGGTCGGCAATTTCGGCTCCGGCAAGCGCGCCGCGAATTCCGCCTCCCGCGCGGCCCAGCGTGGATCGGCGTCCGGAGCCCGCGGCGGGCCGGCGACGGTCACGAAGCTCGGGCAGAATCCCTTCAGGCAGGACAGATCGACGTTGCACGCGGTCGGATTGATCCGCCGCTTGCGGCCAAGAACGGTTTCGATCGGCTCGATCGCGATGCAGCCCGATTGCGTGGAGCAGTCGCCGCAGTTTTCGCAAACCTGGTCATTGATGACCACGCTTTGCGTCGCTTCGGCCAGCTTGCCACGCTTGCGGCGGCGGCGCTTTTCGGTGGCGCAGACCTGATCGTAGATCAGCACGGAAACGCCATCATGCGTGCGCAGATCGCGTTGCACCGCGTCCAGATCGCTGCGCTCGTGGCGTGTGGTGCCGGGGGGCAAGGCGGACGCCGGCGGCAGCCTGTCCGCCTCATCGACGACCACGGCGATGCGGCGCACCCCTTCCGCATGCACCTGAGCGGCGATTTCAGGGACCGTGAACCCGCCCTCCGCGGGCTGGCCGCCGGTCATGGCCACCGCATCATTATACAGGATCTTGTAGGTAATTCGCGCCTTGGCGGCGACTGCCTGCCGCACGGCCAGAATGCCGGAATGGGTGTAGGTGCCGTCGCCGATATTGGCGAACACGTGCGGCGTGTCGGTGAACGGCGCCAAACCGACCCAGGTGACGCCCTCGCCGCCCATATGGGTGAAGGTGCGCGTGGCGTCGCCGTGGTCCAGCGCCATGAAATGGCAGCCGATACCGGCGGTCGCGAAGCTGCCGTCGGGCAGCCGCGTCGATGTCCCGTGCGGACAACCGGCGCAGAATGCCGGGATGCGTCGCAACAGTCCGCCCGGTCGCTCCGGAGTCGGGTATTCCGCCGGCGCGGGGACACTCAGCCCGCTTGCGCTGAGAAACCGGGACAGCCCGGCGCCAACCGACTCAGGCGACAACTCCAGTAGGGGCGATAGCAGCGGAGCCCCCTGGGAATCGACCTTCCCGGCAACCTCCGGTCGCGCATCCGCCGGCAGGTTGTAGAGAGCATCGCGGATCTGCGCTTCGACAAAACTGCGCTTTTCCTCGATCACGAGCAGGGCCCGCTTGCCGCGGGCGAAGGCGCGCAGACCCTCAGCTTCCAGCGGCCAGGACATGCCGACCTTGTACAGCGCGATCTGCTTATGACCTTGCAGCCCCAGCCGGCGCAGCGCATGCATCGTGTCCATATGCGCGCGCCCCACCGTGACCAGCCCGAGCGGAGCATCCGGCGCGCCGAACACCAACCGGTCCAGCCGGTTCGCCCGGGCCCAGGCAACCACCGCCGGCAGCCGCTCCATCAGCACCCGGCGCTCCAGCAGGAATCGGTCGGCGGGGAACGACAGGGCGGGGTCGTAGCCGATCGGATGATTGGTCGGGCGCTGATCATCGTCCGGTACCGCAAAGGCGCGGCCGGCAGGGATCGCTACAGTAGCGGCCTGTTCGGCTGTCTCGGCTGTCGTCTTCAGCGTGACCCAGAGGCCCGAGTACCGCGACAGTGCAATCCCGGCCAGGCCGAAATCGATGATGTCCTGCACCGATGCCGGATTGAGCACCGGGATCATCCAGCCCTGGAAAAGCTGCTCCGTCTGATGCGGGTAGGTGGACGACTGTGCCCCGTGGTCATCGCCGGCGACCGCCAGCACGCCCCCGAGCGCGGACGTGCCAAGCATGTTGGCGCAGCGCAGCGCGTCGCCGGATCGATCCACGCCAGGGCCCTTGCCGTACCAAAGGCCGAACACGCCATCGAATTTCTTGCCGGGGAAGGCATCGATCTGCTGTGCACCCCACAGCATGGTGGCGGCCAGATCCTCGTTCAGGCCGGGCTGGAAGCGAATGTCGTGCGCCGTCAGCAGCTTCTGCCGACGCCACAGTTCCTGATCCAACCCGCCCAGCGGAGAGCCGCGATACCCCGAAACCAGGCCGGCGGTGTGATGTCCGGTGGCCCGGTCCAGCCGTGCCTGTTCCAGCAGCAGACGCACCAGAGCCTGTATACCGCTGAGCAGCACCGGCGTGTCGAGCTCGACGAAGCGGCTTTCCAGCGTGATCGGGGAATGCGCGAGGCCGATATCCATCTGTAACGTCCCTCCGGACCGGGCGCGCGCGCCCCGGGGCCAGACCTCCAAGTGGTATCGGCGAGGCGGCAAGTGCAATGGGCTCGCAGCAAATCGAAACGGGTGCATGGAATGCTGCGCCGCACACAATCCGATTTGGTCTTGCCATGCATTGGTGGCAAAATATTGTTGTCGGGACTGAGGAGGTCACTCATGGACATGGCACCGATGACACGCCGGCAGCAGGCGTTCCGGGCCGATTTCCGCGCCAGGATCGCCAGTGCGTATTCCGGCTGGGGACATGTCGCGCTGATCGCTTTGATCGGCCTTGCAGCCATCTGGCTCTGCGTCCGGCAAGTAACCCATCCGGCGTGGTACGAATTCCTGGTGATTCCGGTGGCGTTCTGCATTGCCAACACCTTTGAATGGTGGATTCACCGCTTCGTCATGCACCGGCCGGTCAAGGGTTTCATGG
>DATIMO010000184.1:0-4310 GCA_035475215.1 Acetobacteraceae bacterium
GCGACAGCGCGGCCAGCAGAACCTGTTCGGCTCGGCGGGCTTGGACCAGCCAACTCTGCGAATACCGAGCCACCGCCTTATCGAAGACGTGGATGGCCGGGACAAGCCGATGCAGCAATGGCGGGAGCGGCGTCAGCGACATCGCCGTGCGCGCTTACCGCGCCGCCATCCGCAGCGCTCCATCCAGCCGGATCGTCTCGCCGTTGAGGAAGGGATTGGCGGCGATGTGCAGCACCAGGGCGGCGTATTCCTCCGGGCGGCCCAGCCGCGGCGGGAAAGGCACCGATGCAGCCAGCCCGTTCCGCACCTCGTCCGGCAATGCGCCGAACATCGGCGTTTCGATCAGTCCCGGGGCGATGGTCACCACTCGAACCCCCGACCGCGCCAATTCGCGCGCCGCCGGCAGCGTCAGGCCGATAATGCCGGCCTTCGACGCCGCATAGGCCGCCTGCCCGACCTGTCCCTCATACGCGGCAATCGATGCGGTATTGACGATCACCCCGCGTTCCCCGTCCTCCAGCGGATCCAGCGCGGTCATTCCTGCCGCAACCAGCCGCAGCATGTTGAACGTGCCGATCAGGTTGACTCGGATCACCTGCTCGAATCGCTCCAGCGGCATTGCGCCATTGCGTCCGACGATGCGCGCCGCCGGCCCGATGCCGGCGCAGCTTACCAGCAGCCGCGCCGGCCCGTGCGCCTGCGCGGCCAACGCCACGGCCGCGGTCGCCGCCGCGGCGTCGGCCACGTCGCATGTTGCCGCCATGCCGCCGATGCGCGCCGCCACCGTCTCTGCCGCCGCACGGTCGAGGTCCAGCACGGTCACGCGCGCGCCGGCTGCCGCCAGCGCCTCCGCGGTGGCAGCGCCAAGGCCGGAGCCGCCACCGGTCACAATTGCCGACTGTCCGCGCAGTTCCATATCACCGATCCTTTCTGCTTGGCTGTTCCACGGGATGAGCGACGTCCAGAACGACCACCTGTCGAGGACTCAAGGCGATGGTGGACGAACCGGTTGTGCGGCTTTCAGCACTGCCCGGACCTGCTCGTACAGCTTGCTGAAGGCATCGGCGCCGTTCGACCCGCCGGTCACGAGCATCCTGACCCGTCTGAAATCTGACTGAGCAAGAGCGCTTGCGAAAGCCGGTTCTTGATCCTTGAAATAGGCGCAGAGGATGCGCGAGGCTATTACAGGATCTTTCGCGTCATCGGGCGAATCGATCAACAAAGTGCCGAGTCCGAGTCGTTCACTATAGCGCGCGTAGTTGGCGCGTCCCGTCATCAGAATGAGGCCGCGGCCCCTGTATCGCTCCCCGTCTCCAGGCTCAGTGTTCCCGAGTGTTTGCCGGCCTTCAGATTCCTTACCGCTTGTGTTTTCGAGATTGATACGAAACCCACCTGTTTCAAAAGCAGCGGTTGCAATAATGGCCGAGGTCATTGCTTTATCGGTCAAGCCGAATTCGACGAGAGCCGATTCGATAAAAGGCATGTACTCGTAGAAAAGCTTACGGTCAGACGGCAGCGACAGCGCCGTTCGGATATCTTCTGTCGGAAGGTGAAAGGAAGAGAGATTGGTCCCGGCGGTCTGTGTCGGTGCTATTCCAGTATGAGGTGTGTTGATCACGGCCACCGTCTTTTCGGCCTGGGCCTGCGCAGCCTTGGCGGGCGAAAGTCGGTTGACCAGAGTAATTCGCTTTTCCTGCAGCGTGGCTGTTAAATCAGTGTCCTCTCGGTGAATTAGGATTTCGAACGTAAGCTGCTGGATTTGGCTCTGAATATCGTCGACGTTCCGGTCGGCTGTGCTCTTTTCCTGAAGGGCTTCAAGCTGGGCGTCCCTGGCAGTTTGGAGTCCCGCCAGGTTCCTTTCGATCTCGTCATGTCTGACCGCGGCCCACTGATGTAGCGGATGGGTCTGCAACGTGGATAACGCATCAAGGAGCATGCTCCGCCTATCAGGCGGTGTGTCTTTACTCAGGATAAGTGTGAGAAAATTTGAAGCCAGGTCGCTGTCCGATTTTTCCTTGGCAAGCGTGAGGTCCTGGCTCGCTTTGGCCAGCTCAATCTTGTGCTGAAAATAGCCCTGCAGTGCTTGTGATCCGGTCTGACCGGCGGCGATGAACGCCCCAAGAATGGTAGCGGCCTTCAAGAGCTGATCCGACCATCCGACGTGCGCCGAAGGCTCTACTGGCTTTTCGCTTTCCATGGTCGCATCCTGCAGCTAGGTGTCGCAGATTCTGCGCCGGCTTGGCTATTCAATCGACTGATTTTGTACTCATTCCAATTGTAATGCCACCCCTTTCGCAACGCGCGGCAATATAACAATGTGGGTGCAAGCAACAGGCGCATAGGTATCGGAATGACCGAGAAGCAGCCCGCCAGCGGTACACGCGGCATGGTGGTGACCAATCATCCGCTTGCCTCTGCGGCCGGCGCAGAGATGCTGGCCGCCGGCGGCAATGCGATCGATGCCGCCATCGCCGCGCTGTTCGCGCTGACGGTGGTCGAGCCGATGATGGTGGGCATTCTCGGCGGCGGCATGGCCCACATCCGTCTGGCGGATGGCCGGCACGTGGTCATCGACAACCAGAGCCAGGCGCCGCTGGGCACCGGACCCACGACCTATACGGCGGATCCGAACGCCGCACCCGGCACGATGGATACGATCGGGCGCGCCAACGCGGTCGGACCAACTGCTGTTGCAACCGCCGGCAATCTGAAAGGCTGGTGCGAGGCGCTGGAACGGTTCGGCACCTTCCCGCTGGCCGACGTGATGGAGCCTGCCATCCGCCATGCTTCGCGCGGGTTTCGCGCGACGTCGTACCTGGCGGACTGCGCCGCGGACTGCGCCGCCGATTTCGCCCGCGACCCGGAGATCGCCCGGCTGTATCTGCCCGATGGCCAGCCGATCCTCGCCGGAACGCGGCTGGTGACTGGCGATTACGCCGAAACTCTGCGCCTGATTGCCCGCGAAGGTGCGAATGCGCTCTACAACGGAGCGCTCGGGCGCCGCTACGTGGAGCACATGGCGCGTGCGGGCGGTTATCTCGCATCGGGCGACCTGACCGGCTATCGCACGGTCGAGCGTACCGCGTTGCGCGGCACGTATCGCGGTTTCGAGATCATCGGACCGCCGCCGCCCAGCTCCGGCCCGCTGCATATCATCGAGATGCTGAATATTCTCGAAGGATATGATCTCGGCGCTATGGGCTTTGGCACACCGGACACGCTGCACCTTCTGGCCGAAGTGCTGAAGATCGCATTTGCAGATCGCGCCGCCGCCACGGCCGACCCCGATTTCATCGCTGTTCCGGTCGGGCGGCTGACGTCCAAAGCGTATGCCGGAGAGCGTCGCGCGAGTATCGACCCATCGCGGGCCGGCGCATTCACCGCCGGTATCACGGCCGGCGAATCGGCCAACACCACACATCTGACCGTGGCTGACGGCGCCGGCAACCTCGTGGCCAGCACGCAGACGATCAACAGCCTGTTCGGGGCGCGGTATATTGTCCCCGGCACCGGGATGATCCCCAACAACTACATGTATCTGTTCACGCCGCATCCCGGCCGGGCCAATTCGGTACAGCCAGGCAAGCGTGTCACGTCATCCATGTCGCCGATGATCGCGCTGCGTGACGGCAAGCCGGTTTATGCACTCGGGTTGCCGGGAGGCCTGCGCATCTTCGCCTCTGCGATGCAGGCGCTGCTCAATCTGATCGACCACCGGATGTCGTTGCAGCAGGCGGTGGAGGCGCCGCGCCTGTGGACGCAGGGCTATCAGGTGGAGATCGAACGCGGGTTCGCCGAGATTGCGCCTGCGCTGCGCGACCGTGGCCATGATGTTGCGGTTGTACCGACCGTGGCCGGCGGCCTGTCGGCCATAGAGTTCGGTTCCGACGGCACGATGACCGGGGCGGCGTGCTGGCGGGCGGACGGCACGCCGATTGGGATCAGCGGCGGGCTGGCGCGGCCAGGCGTGCGGTTTCGACCGGAAGCGGGGCGGAGGTGATAGAGGATGCAGTGGGCCGGCATGGCCGATGGAGGCGGAATGCTGCGCCTTTACCGCCCGCCGCGTGTCTGGGCGTGTGAAAGCAAGCAAGCCCAGGTTCACCACTGAGACACGGAGGCACGGAGGCACGGAGGCACGGAGCGACAAAGGAGCGTTCGATGCCGCTATCGTGCCGATCCTAACGAAGGATTCCCAGTCGAGCGATTCCATGCGAGTCTGGAAGGATGAGGAAGACACAAGCATGCATCTGGCTGTCTCCGGTGGATCGGACGACGCTGGAGGGGTGGATTTCTGGGCGGAACACGCCGCA
>DATIMO010000185.1:0-1740 GCA_035475215.1 Acetobacteraceae bacterium
AGAACTCTCATACTGATTGCAATTGTGAGAGATTCCGGATTGGAGCGCAGACGTGATTCGCGGGACTTCGGTTGACGGGGGGACAGTCGCAGGATCCGCGGAAGCGCGCATTCGCGGCAACCGATGAGCGGGCGGCCGTCAAAACGCGAAGGTGCCGTTGGTTAGTAGTTCCTGTGTCTCCGAGGTGCTGGCCGGCTCGAGCACACGGGAGAGCGGACCGCCAGGCGGCAAAGTGAATGCGCCGCCACGCGATCGAAACTCGCCAGCACGGCACGCGCCGCCTCGGGCACATGCGCAGCGGTGTAATCCGGTCCCATAAACGCGCGCACCGACGCAAGGTCATCGAACCACATGATGGTGGTGAATTCCTCGCAGCCGTCAGGCAGCGTGCGTCGCATCAGGTCGATGGAGCGGAACCCCGGGATCCTTCGCGCCTCGATCCCGGGCACCACCGTTTCGCGCAGGATCGCATCATAGTGCGGCGCGTCGGCAGCGGTCGTCCGCCCCTGCCAGATTCGGCAGATCATCATGCGGCCGCGTGGGTATGAGCCTCAATGCGATAGCCGTCCGGATCGAACACGAACGCCGCGTAGTAGTCGGGCGAATATTCCGGCCGCAGCCCTGGCGCGCCATTGTCTCGTCCGTCTGTTGCCAGTGCCGCGCGATGGAACGCATCGACCGCCGCGCGGCTGGGGGCATTGAAGCAGATATGCAGTCCCGACCGGTCATCGGCCGGCACCGGATGCTCCGTCACGCTCAACCAGAACGCGGCCGCTGTGCCGCCGTACCCGGCTGAGATCTCCGCCGGATGCAGGCAGGTGTAACCGAGTGGCGCCAGCACCGCGTCGTAGAACCGCCGCGAAGCTGCGATGTCACGCACGCCGATCGAGACATGATTGATCATGGAAACCCTCCTGGCTGGATAACTATCATGATGGTTATGCACACCCGTCAGCATTGTCAACCCGTATGGCGGTTAGTATCTCTGCACAATGGCGGAACCGGTCAAACCAGACATAGGCGGCTTCGTTGCGGCGCCGCGCGACGATCTCTGTCTGGCGTTCGCCAACACGCTGTCTTGGCGCGGCTGTGCACCGCCGACCGAAGACCTGCACGGCTTGGACGATCTGCTGGCCTGGACCGCTGCCAATGGCGGCGCCGACCCGGCCCTCATCGACTGCTGCCGCGCGCAGTGGCACGGCAAAGCGGCTGGCGAGCGAGCCTTCACGGAAGCGATCGCGCTGCGCGAGACGCTGTATTCCCTGTTCGCCGCCATTGCCGACGACGCCGGCCCGCCTGCCAACCAATTGGCGGCACTCAATCACGTGCTGAAAGCAACTCCCGCACGGACTGACCTCCGTCCGGCGGATGCCGGCTGCGCCTGGCATTTCCACGCCGCGGCATCGGTTCCGGCATTACTGGCGCCGGTACTGTGGTCAGCCGGTGATCTGCTGACCGGCCCGCGCCGATCGCGGGTGAGAAGCTGTGCCAACGAAAAATGCCGGTGGCTGTTCCTGGACGACAGCAAGAGCGGCAACCGCCGCTGGTGCTCGATGAGCGCCTGCGGCAATCGCGCAAAAGCGCACCGTCATTATCTGAAGCAGCGCGCGGGGCGGTGAAACCGGGCTGTCAAGCGGCGAAGGTCAGGGCAGCGTGGTCGCCCGCACGCCCGCCATTCCCAGCGTGAGATCCGCCATCCGCTCGCACAACTCCTCTAGGCGCAGGCGTCCGTTCGGGCGA
>DATIMO010000186.1:0-2204 GCA_035475215.1 Acetobacteraceae bacterium
CCCATCAACGAACGGCTGCTGGGGGGCACGGTTGCCCATGCGAGGCCCGGCTACCCATTCACGCGGCGGTGGCACGCCATACGCGCGCACGGCGTTTGGTGTCCGCCAATGTCTCGAGCACCGAGCGCCTCGAAAAACCGCGCGTCGTATCAAGGTCCAGAATGGCACCCAGCCCGGTCTAATTATACCAACGGCCCTGGCGATTGACTCTACTTGCCGGCATCGTCAAGCGTCATGGCCGGGCTTGTCCCCATAGGCATCAGGATAAGCCGGGGGAGGGTAAAATAAATTCTTCTCCCGACGCGGAGCGGTACGATTCGTGGCCGAGATGCACATCTCGGCGTCCCCTGCATGGGACTCCTGGTCGGCGGTATCGGCCCGGCTTCCCGCCGATCTGGACCTCGACGAGTTGGCCCGGAACACCAAAGCGATCCAACGTCGTCGCGGCAACGGCATCGAAGACGGAGCCACGCTGCTGCGCTTGAGCTTGGCGCACGGCCCCGGCGGCAAGAGCCTGCAGGAAACCGCCGCTTGGGCGCGCCTGGCCGGGGTAGCGGAGCTTACCGCTCAATCGCTCAACGAGCGGCTGCACCGCTCGGTGGCTTTCCTGGCCGCGCTTACCCACCGACTGTTGCTGGGCCGGGGCAGCGGGGCCGGTTCGGTGTGGGCGGGGCGGTCGGTCAGTATTGCCGATGGCAGCAGCCTCAGTCAGCCCGGCAGCACGGGCACGGATTGGCGCCTGCATGGGGTCTACGATCTGGGCCGCGGCGGCTTCCGCCATATCGAGGTGACCACCAGAACGGGGGGCGAGTCGCTGCTGCGCGGCACGCCGGCCGAGGGCGAAGTGGTGATCGCCGACCGCGGCTACGCCAAGGCCAAGGACCTGCAGGCCTGTCTCGATCCGGCCGGCGCGCAGGCGCGCGATTTCATCGTGCGCGTCGGTTGGAAGGCACTCGCCTTGCGCGATGCAGACGGCGCACCGTTCAGTCTGATCGATCAGATCAGAACGCTCCCAGAGGGAACCGCGCCAAAGGAATGGGCAGTGCAGGCGGTGGTCGGGGGCAAACGGCAGGAGACGCTGTTGCCGGTGCGCTTGATTGCCGTGCCGCTGCCGGCCGAGAAAGCCGCAACCAACCGCCAGAAGCTCAAACGAAAGGCCAGCAAGCATCAGGACAGATCCGATCCCCGAAGCGTGCTCGCCGCCGGTTTCATGTTGCTGGTCACCTCGCTGCCGACAGACATTCCGCCCGCCGAGATCTGCGCCGCTTATCGACTGCGCTGGCAAATCGAACTCGCCTTCAAGCGGCTGAAATCACTGCTTCGCATCGATTGCCTGCCGACCAGGACCGAACCAGGCAGCCTCAGTTGGCTGTACGCCCATTTGATTTTGCTGCTGCTGATCGAAGATTTGTGCCAGGACTTCCTGGACTCCCCCCCCTGAGGAGCTGGTCGCCGCCAACCGGCTGTCCGCCTGGCGCTGCTTCAAGATGGCGCTCGAGGCAATGCGCGCGCTCTGGCTCGGCATCACGCTGGCCATCTTCCGCGGGGCTGACCTCCGCACGCACGAACTGCTCGCCGATCCCAAGCGGCGGCGGAAACGACAATGTCTCTCTCCCCTGGAGGGCTTATCCTGATGCCTATGGGGCTTGTCCCGGCCATCTCCTGCACATGTGGCATCTCCTGCACATGTGGCCTACTGACGTGCGGGATGCCCGGGACAATCCTCAGCCCGCCGGCGAGAGCACGTGAATGACCCGGCTGGCGATCATCTCGCGGGTCTTGGCGCCATAGGCGGCCATATGCGGTGCGGCGGCATGGGCCTTCAGCGCGTCCAGGCTTTCCCATTTCTCGACCACCACGAAACTGTCCGGGCCAAGTTTGGTCTGGATGGCACCGGCGCCCTCGGTGTCGATCGCCGGACCGTATTCGATGCAGCCGTTCTCGGCGTGCACTGCCGGCATGTTGGCGCGAAACGCGTCGAGGATCTTGTCGCGCATGCCAGGTTTGGCGGTGATGATGGCGAGCACATGAATCATGGCCGGTTCCTTCCGATGATCGTGTATCGGACCGCATTGCGCTCCGGCAGGCAAGACACTCCGGCCTTGGTGGCGCCGGAGTACGCAGCGTAGTAGCAATGACCTCCTTGGCGTCCCGACCCTGTAACGCGAAAGGAAAGCGATATGGCAATTTCACGCCGCCGCTTC
>DATIMO010000187.1:0-1829 GCA_035475215.1 Acetobacteraceae bacterium
TGCAGGCACGCTTGCCCCCGGTTTCCTGTTGCGGGACGGACGTGTTCCCACGACGCCGCTCGGGGCCGGGCTGACTGTGGTCGGTATGGTTCAGGATCACGGAATCGTTACTGTCGGAACCAGTAGCAGCGGCATCGAGATCACGGTCCGGCCCACTGCCGATGCGATCGCGGATCTGGTGTTGCAGAACAGTCTGGTCGCCGATCCCGTCACCGGTACGATCGATATCGAGGCAACCGGGAACGTCTATCAACAGGCCGGAGCGGGCATCGTCAGTGCCAACGCGCTGGTCGCCGAGGCCGGTACGCTACCCAGCAGCGAGGTCGGCGGCAACGTACCGGGCAGCATTCCGAGCACCCCGCTGTCGCGTGCCTCCGTCTGGCTGGGCAATATCAACCAGATCGGCACGCTGGCGAATGCCACCGCGACGCAGGAATTCCTGCTGCACAACGGGCCGGGCCTGACCGTTGCCGCAACCGGAACAGTACTTGCGGGCGCGGCGAGCCCATTGGTTGCATCTGCCGGGATACCTGCGCCTATCGTCGTCCATTCACATCCGACCGTGGAAATCGACGTGGATAGCGGCGATCTTGTGATTGCGTTTGATGGCGCCTCGACCGGTGTCGTGCATGCGGGCCTGAACGCCGCGCGCGCGGGCGACGTTGGGCTCGCTGCCGGCGGGAATGTGCTGATCGATGGCGTGGTGTTCGCGGCCGGCGGCGGCACAGTGGCCGTCGCGGCGACTGGGAATATCGACATTCCGGGGTTGATCTGGGGCGATGGCCCGCCGAACGGGCCGGCACCGCAGCCGGCTCCGCCCGCCATTCAGCCGCTGCCTGATGCGGTGCTCGGAAGCCTTGCGGCATATGTCACGCTGCAAGCCGGCGGGAATATCGACGAACCCGGCGCGATCGGCACGGTGCTGCTGCGGGGAGCGGCGCAAGGCCATGCCCTGCTGACCGGCGCTGGCGCGCCGACCCAGAACGACATAGTTCAGCTTGGCAGTTTCGATACCAACCTGTCACTTAACAGCCCGGTCACTGGAGCGATCGGCCCCGGTCTGCTGTTGCGCAACGAACGCACGCTTACCGCAATCGAACCTGTCACCGATCACGGGTCGGTGGTGGCCGGCGCCGGTAGCAGCGGAATTTCGATTGCCGTAGCTTCGGATGGGACGCTGGTCGGCAATTACGGTTCCGCTGATCTGCTGCTGCAAAGCACGGTTACGGCCAATGCCAATACCGGTACAGTGACCTTGCAGGCCTCCGGCAACGTCCTGGAGCAGGCTGGCGGCACGGTCGTGGCCAACACCCTGATCGCGCAGGCGGGTGCGATTCCGGATACCGAGCCGGTGCCGCAGGCGAATCATCCGGGCAGCGTGCCGGCCTCGCCGGTCGCGCTGGGGTCGGCTCTGTTCGGAAACGCCAATACGCTTGCCGTGCTCGGCAACGTCACCGCGACGCAGGATTTCCTGCTGAACAACGCGCGTAACCCGGTTGATCTCACGGATGCCAACCTGACCGTGGCCGGCACGGTGCTTGCGGGTGCAGCACCGCCACCTTCGCCCGGTGCCGCCAGCATCCCGAAGGCCGAAATCGACGTTCTGAGCGCCGTAAGCGGCACCAGCAACATCAGCATCGCCGCGGGCGCCACGATCGATGCCGGCTTCATCCTGTCGAGCTATCCCGACGGCAACGCCGTGCTGCACGCGGGAGACGCAGCGAATCCGGGCGCGATCGACATCGCGGCGTTTGGAACAGTCCTGGCGGTGCCCGACACGTTGGTCCGCCCGCTGCCCTCAACCAGCGGCGTGGCACTGCTGACCGCCA
>DATIMO010000188.1:0-7568 GCA_035475215.1 Acetobacteraceae bacterium
GGCCTGATTCGGTTGAAAGCAGTGTGCGTCGAAGGGAGGCTTGACTATGTCGGGAACGATTGCGAGCGGGTTCAATGCGTCGCAACTGCCCAGGAACGATGACGATGCAAGTGGGGCTGTTCCGCTCGGCTTTTCGGCTGACTTCTTTGGCCCCACATATTCCAGCGTGTTCGTCAGCAACAATGGATATCTGACGTTCGGAACTCCGGAAACGGCATTCACTCCTACGGGGCTAGGAGCTTCGTACAGCCTCGGCGTGCCCATCATTGCCGCGTTTTTCGCCGACGTGGACACCCGAAATCCGGGCAGCGGGGTTGTGACCTATGGCACCGGGACCTTCGCCGGTCATGCGGCGTTCGGCGCAACCTGGCCAGCCGTTGGTTATTTCTTCGAGCATGCCGACAAGCTGGATACGTTTCAAATCATCCTGACGGACCGTTCCGACACGGGTGCCGGGAACTTCGACATATACTTCAATTACGGGAGCATACAGTGGGAAACGGGTGATTTTAATGGGGGGGTCAACGGCCTCGGAGGTGTCTCTGCCTCGGCCGGATTCAACGCGGGAACCGGCAACGCCGCTGGAACCTTCTCGCAGATCACCGGCTCTCTCACGAACGGTGCGTTTATCAACGGCGGGCCGGACGCACTGGCTTCAACCACGAATGACGGGGTTCCCGGGCAGTTCCTGTTCCTAGTTCGCGGTGGCATGGTAGCACCTCCCGGGCCTCCTGGGCCTCCGACGCCCCCACCACCTCCGCCGCCGCCCTCCGGCATCGATTTCTCGGCGCTCAACCAGAATCTTATGCTTGCTATCCTGGGTCTCGGCGGACTTGCCGGCGTGCTCGACAATCTGGGTGCAAATACTACCAACGCGGGGCAACTGAGCACCTCGCGCAATGCGGCCGGGGACGCGAATAACCTGGCCAGCCTGACCATCCCCGCGGATGAGAGCGCAGTGCAGACGGCGTTCGCCGCCGGCCTGGATCTTGGCCCATCTGCCACACAACTGATGAGCGACGTGCGGCAGGAAGCCACACTGCTGATAACGGCGAATGCCAGCGCATTGAATGCCGGAGCCTCTCCAGCGTCACTAACCGACGCGTCAAACGAGATGTTGGCCCCCGCAGGAAACTTCCTGGGAATGGCCAACAGCTATCAAACTTCCACCAGCGCAGGCGTTGCTGCTCAGCAAGCCCTGACGGGTGCGATCGCGGCATTTCCGCCCCCTCCCGGTACTGATCCACCTCCGCCCGGCGGACCACAGAGCCAACTGCTGGTGGCGGACACGACCACCGGCATGCAGATCCCAGCTACGGGAATTGCGTATACCGGGCCGGTTGCCGGTGTTCAGGAGCAATATCTCAACCTTACGCCAGACAACCTGAATATCGCAGCGAGTTCGCCCAGTTGGTTCATTCACAGCGGTAGCGGCATGGATGCGATTTCCGTCGCCTCCGGAACGAACGTTCTCGATGGCGGCACAGGCTCGAATTTCATGACCGGTGGTTCGGGGACGGACACGTTCTACATAGACGATCGCCGGCCGACTGCGGACATCTGGACCACCGTCAACAACATGCATGCAGGAGACGCCGTGACGGTGTGGGGTGTGACGCCGCAGGACTTTTCCCTGACATGGCAGGATAATCAGGGTGCCGCGGGATTTACCGGCCTGACGCTGCATGCAACAGCACCGGGTATGCCGACGGCGTCGTTGACACTGGTGGGCTATAGCACTGCTGATCTTGATAGCGGCAGACTTTCGGTCAGCTTCAACCCGGATCAAGCCAGCGCGACGCCGTACGTGTTCATCCACGCCTGAGAGAGCCGGCCGGATGCCATGGCGTTCGCCGGATACTGGCAACATGCTGGTAAGGGAACGGCCGTAACGCTGGGCTTGACCAAGCTGGGTGGCATCAGTGGGCGTCGGCCCAGGTGGTTCCACGGCCGGTCTCGACGACAAGCGGCACGGCGAGTTCGGCGGCAGATTCCATCACGCGTTTCGCCACCGCGGCCAGAGCATCGGCTTCGTGTTCCGGCGCCTCGAACAGCAATTCATCATGCACCTGAAGCAGCAGGCGCGCGCGCAGGTCGGCTTCGGCCAGAGCTTTCGGCAGGCGCACCATGGCGCGCTTGATGACATCGGCGCCGCCGCCCTGCAGCGGCGCATTGATCGCCTGACGCTCGGCATAGGCTCGCCGGGCCGGGTTCTTGTCTGCAATTCCCGGCACGAAACAGCGCCGGCCGAATGGCGTGACGACGTAACCGTCGATCCGTGCCGCTTCCTTGGTGCGTTCCATGTAGGCGCGAATTTCGGGATAGCGTGTGAAATAGGCGTCGATGTAGCCGCGAGCCTCGCCCGGGGCGATGCCGAGTTGGCGGGCCAGTCCGAACGCGCTGATACCGTAGATGATGCCGAAGTTGATTGCCTTGGCGCGGCGGCGCGTCATCGGGTCCATACCCGCCATGGGGATGCCGAACACCTCGCTGGCGGTGCGGGCGTGGATGTCTTCACCGCGGGCGAAGCTTTCGCGCAGCGCGGGGATTTCCGCGACATGTGCCAACAGCCGCAGCTCGATCTGCGAGTAATCGGCGCTGACCAGCACATGCCCGGGTTCGGCCACGAAGGCACGGCGGATCCGGGTGCCTTCCTCGGTCCGCACGGGGATGTTCTGCAGATTGGGATCGGTGGATGACAGGCGGCCGGTGCTGGCGATCGCCATCGCGAAGCAGGTGTGCACGCGCCCGGTTTCGGGGTTGATCTCCTCCAGCAGTGCATCGGTATAGGTGGATTTCAGTTTCTGAAGTTGCCGCCATTCCAGGATGCGTGCCGGCAGTTCATGCCCCTGATCGGCCAGACCTTGCAGCACGGAGGCGTCGGTGCCCCAGGCGCCGGTCTTCATCCGCCGCCCACCACCCAGTTTCATTTCATCGAACAGTACCTCGCCCAGTTGCTTGGCGCTACCGAGATTGAACGCGCGTCCGGCCAGGCGGTGGATGTCATGCTCCATCGCCGCCATGCGGGTTTCAAAATCGATCGAGATGCGGCGCAATTCGTCGGCATCGACCCTGATGCCGGCGCGTTCCATGTCCAGCAGCACCGGTAGCAACCGGCGTTCGAGTTGCTCGTAGAGCGCCAGCGCGCGGGCGAAGCGGAGCCGTGGCTTCAACGCGCACCAGAGACGGAAGACAATGTCGGCGGACTCGGCTGCGCACGCGGTAGCACGATCGATCGGCACCTGAGCGAACGGGAGCCGGTTGCGGCCGGTGCCGGTGACTTCATCATAGGTGATCGGGGTGTGCCCGAGATGAAGCTGCGCCAATTCGCCCAGCTCGTGACCATGCAGGCCGGCTTCCTGGGCGTAGGAAATCAGCATGCTGTCGTCGAATGGGGTAGCGAGCGGGAAGCCGGCCCGCGACATCACCATCATGTCGAATTTGGCGTTCTGATGGATTTTCAGCACGGCAGGATCGGTCAGTACCGGGCCGAGCAGCGCGATCGCTTCGGCAAGCGGCACCTGTTCCACGATGGATTGATGACGCACCGGCACGTATCCGGCGCATCCAGCCGAGGTGGCGATGGCGAATCCGACGAGCGTCGCGCGCATCGCGTCAGGACTGTCGGCTTCAGCGTACAGGGCCAGCATTCCATCGTGACGCGCCTGCGTCACCCATCGCGCCAGAGCCTCGGTCGTGGTTAGCGTTTCATATGGCCCGAATCCGGTGGCCGCTTCAGCCTCGACGACAGGGCGGGCCGGCGTGATGAGCCCCAAATCGGCTTGTTGCGCCGGCAGCGCGGGCGCTTCGGGCGCAGTGGCGCTTTCCAGGCCCAAGCGCACCAGAATGCTGCGGAAGCCTTGCCCCTTCAGCCATGCCGCGAGCTTCGGCTGATCGATCGGGCAGGCACAGAGCTGATCGAGCGGCAAAGGCAGCGGTGTGTCGGTGCGCAGCGTCACCAATTCCCGCGATAGGCGTGCGGAGGCGGCGTGCTCGATCAGCGAATCGCGTCGCTTGCCGGGCTTCATAGCCGGCGCGGCGGCCAGCACGCCCTCCAGATCGCCGTACTCGTTGACCAGCTCCGCGGCGCGTTTTGGGCCGATGCCCGGAATGCCTGGCACATTGTCGGTCGGATCGCCGATCAGCGCCTGCACGTCGATCATCCTGTTCGGGGCGACGCCGAATTTCTCCATCACCTCAGCCGGGCCGATTGGCTTCTGCTTGATCGGGTCCAGCATCTCCACACCCGGGCGGATGAGCTGCATCAGGTCCTTGTCGGATGAGACGATGGTGACCTGACCACCGACCTGCTCGGCGTCGCGGGCATAGGCGGCGATCAGGTCGTCTGCCTCCCAGTCGGCCAGTTCGATCGCAGGAACGCAGAACGCGTCGGTGGCTGCGCGCACCAAGGCAAATTGCGGGATCAGGTCGTCCGGCGGTGGCGGCCGGTGGGCCTTGTAGTCGGTATAAAGCCGGTTGCGGAAGGTGGTACGTCCGGCATCGAAGATTACGGCGATGTGGGTACCGACCTGCTCCCGCAGCAGCTTGGCCAGCATGTTGGTGAAGCCGAACACCGCATTGACCGGCACGCCGTCCGGTCGGGTCATTGGCGGCAAAGCGTGGAAGGCGCGGAAGATGAAACCCGAGCCGTCGATCAGGATCAGGTGGAGCGGGCGCTTGTCAGAGGCAGATTCGGCCCGATCGAGCAGTGCGGTGTCGCTGTCAGTGTCCGTGGCCAGAACCGGTCCCCTCATTCAGGATGAACAGGCGCGAGCAGTAGGGGCACATTACCTCGCGGTTCTCGATGCGCAGGAAGACCCTTGGGTGGCCTAGCGCGCCCACACCGCCGTCGCAAGCGACGACCGGGTCATCCACGTGGATCGTTTCGGTCGGGATCTGTGCGGTGGCTCCGTCGGGCATCGCGATATACATCCTTGCTGGCGATAAACTCGCCGTGATGATAGCAAGGGGCTCCACGCTTTCAACTGCTGCTGCGCCCCATGCTCCGCCACCGTTTTTCTGCCCTTCTGCTGATCGTTCCGCTGCTGCTTGGCGCCTGTGTCGCGCATCTGGTGCCGGAGGGCCCACTGGTCGAGGCCCCGACCGAGACGGCCCGTGCCTTCGTGCTGCCGGATGGAACGGCGTTGAAGTATCGGGTCTGGGAGCCAGCCGGGGAGGTCAGGGCTATCGTCCTGGCGCTGCACGGCATGAACGACAGTCGCGATGCGTGGGAGTTTCCGGCCGACGCGTTCACCGCGGCGGGAATCGAAATCATTTCGCCCGACCAGCGCGGGTTTGGTTCGACACCGCAGCGGGGATATTGGGCTGGCACATCGACCATGGTGGATGACGCGCGCCGGATGGCAATGCTGGTTCGCGCCGCGCATCCGCACACGCCGCTGATCCTGATGGGCGAGAGCATGGGGGGCGCGGTGCTGATGTGCCTGGCCGCTTCGTCCAATCCGCCACCGGTGGATGGGTATGTGCTGGTCGCGCCGGCCGTCTGGGGCCGGGCCGAGATGAACGTCTTCGAGCGGGTGGGGCTGTGGGTTGCCGCGAACGCGCTGCCTGGCTTCACGCTGACCGGGCAGATCGCCAAAGTAACCGCAAGCGACAATCGCAAGGCGATCGAGCGGCTGTCCACCGATCCGCTGACAATCCACCACACCCGGATGGATGCGGTGAACGGGCTGGTCAATCTGATGGACGCGGCGCAGGCCGCAGCGCCCTGGGTGCGGGGGCCGGCGCTGTTCCTGTATGGCGGCAAGGACGAACTGATCCCCAAGCGCGCAACGGTGGCGGCGTGGCACTCGCTGCCGAGGGGCATGCGTGAAGCTTACTACCCAGGCGCCTATCATCTGATGCTGCGGGATATCGGGCGAGCCGTGCCGATCGCGGATGTGATTGCCTGGATTTTCGACCATCGCGCACCGCTGCCGTCGGGTGCCGATAACGCCGCCGAGATGTGGCTGGCGGAACAGAGTTAGGGTAGGCTTTCGCTGCGAGCGGTTTGGTTGTATGGGGGGGTAACGGACCCGTAGCTCAGCTGGATAGAGCGTCGCCCTCCGAAGGCGAAGGTCGCACGTTCGAGTCGTGTCGGGTCCGCCAAGCTTCCGGTCAGTCAGGTGATCGAGGGTAGCGTCAGCTTATCACTGAATGCTTATTGAGCTGACGCGTTGTGGCCCCGCCTTCTTTGCCAGTTTGGTGCCGGCCAAAGCACGCGGAAAATGGGCCTGTCTGTCCATGCGACTGCCACCCGCGGATGCATCGTGCGTGGTGAGGATTGACTTCGACCGCAACAATTTTGCACCGGTGTACCTCGAGCCCGGCATGGCCTTCGCTCGCTCCGGCCGACGCGTCGCTGTTTGCTATATACCGGGGACTGCAGAGCGTATCCATGTCAGCCTCTACGGTAGCTCCTTCTCAGAAGAGCGGGCCGCGATTCGATGCCAACCGTTGTTACGACCCAGAGCCGCGTTGAGTATTCTGGCGAGCCACCCGCCGCATCTCCCGTCGGACGCAATCGAACCAGTCACGACCCGATACGTCTGAATCGGGGATGCGGAGTACCGGAACACGAGCGTTTCTGAGCTCGGTGCGAAGGCTGCCTCCGCCCAGCAGCATCAGAACGTCATTCCGGGCCCTTTCGCCCGGCTGTACTATCGCCACCACAGCACGATGGGAGTCGCCTCGCGCCGGCAGCGTCCAAGATCCGCCGGCGCTGTCGAACCGCAGTTGCGCCCATGTGCCGGCCGGGGCCGGGATGGATTGCAATGCGATACCCGATACGCTCAGCTCGAAACGGTGGCCGACGCGTACGGTCAGCGACACGTCACGATTCGATGCGTGGGCGATGCAGCCTGTTTCGGTGATCGCGAAGGACCAGTTGGCGCTCACCGCCTCGGGAAGGCGGCGTACCGCAGCAGGCGGTGGCGCAGCAGGCACGACCGTCGTTGTTCGCGGCGGAGGCGATGGCGCACGACACCCGACCGGCGCAAGCATCAGTAGCGCCACCGCGGCGGCGCGAATGACGGATCCGCGGCTTGACTTGTCAGCCGACGACGATTGCCGCGTAGTCATTGCGCTGCCCGGACCGAAAACCGCTCCCATCCGCTCAGCGCATAGGTGGCGACGTCGCGGCCAACCGCATAGACGCGCCACGCGTACTCGGCGTTCCTGGAAACGAGCCTCACTGCAACCGCAGACTGATCAACATAGCTGGCGAATACCTCACGCGACCCGCCGGCTTCTATGGCCACGACCTCGACGAAAAAGCGCACCGGCATGGGTTCGCGTGGGGTGTTCCACACCAGCCTGACATCGAGCGGATCGCCGTCGGTCTCGATCGTGGCGTGATCCGCCGGTGCGGTTGGATGCACCGGGACCAGCACGAGACCTACCGTGGCAGCATGGGTGGAACCGAGTAGCGCGGCCGCCCCGACGGTCGACAACAATACTCGCACATTGCGGCTTACGCGGAGCATGGGACCATCGCCCTAATTGGACCCCATGGCGATCTCAATCGTGCCTGGCCGAGGCAAGCCGGCGTTCTGCGATAACCTCACCAG
>DATIMO010000189.1:0-14007 GCA_035475215.1 Acetobacteraceae bacterium
GAAACGAAAATACGGCGCCACATGGCGGGGATCCTTCCGTTCAGGGCAAGCGGACCGTCCGGTTATCGGCCGCCGACAGGTCGATCGCGTCGGCCAGGCGCAGCAGTTCCCGGCCCTCTTCACCAGACAACGTGGGACGGCCTTCGCGGTGCAGCAGCACATCGATGAAGGCCAGTGTCGATCGGCGGAAGCTCTCGCCCCAGTCAGCCTCGATGTCGTGGAATGTCTGCATCTCACCGTCGCGATAGAGCGTCAGCACCGGCTCGTCCAGCAGCCGTCCGGTGCAGCGGTTTACGGTCAGGATGCCACGCTCGCCAACCACCTCGAATTTATCGTCGTTTGCGTAATAATCGGTCCGGATGCGCATGTCCGGGACGTGCAGGCAATCCCACATCACATGCACCTGAGGATCGGCATGCCGCCAGCTTATCGTGGCCGGCGAATCGACATAGCCGCGAGCTGTTTCCTGCCAATCGATGCGGGCGAAGACTTCAGTGACCGGCCCAAACAGCCAAGTCGCCGTTGCTAGCTTGTGATGCCCGTCATCGAAGGTCAGCGAGCCGTGGCGCCGATCCTGTGTCAAGGCGTAGCGCCATTGCTGGGTTTCCGGCTCGATGGACCAGGCGCCGCCGGGGTTCCCATGCAAGGTCCGCATGCGCATGTGCAGCGGTCGGCCGATCGCGCCGTCCGCGATCAGTGCCTTCATCTTTTCGAGCGGCGGGTAGGTCAGATAGTTCTCGAACAGCTTCAGATGGCGACCGGCTTTGTTCGCGGCCGCGATCATCCGGTCGCACTCGGCGATGCTCATTGCCATCGGCTTTTGTACGCTGACATGCAGGCCACGGGCGAAAGCGGCTTCCGCCATCTCCGCATGCACCGGATGCGGCGACAACAGTTCGATCATGTCCATGTCGTGGCCGAGGAAGGCGGCATAATCGGAATAGGGCGCCGCCTGCGGGAAGTCTGTCCGCCGGCGCGCGAGGCGGGCAGGATTGCTGTCGCAGATGGCCACCACCGCGGCATCCGGGTTGTTCCGGTAACCGCGGAAATGCAGGTCGGCAATTCGGCCAAGTCCGGCGATGCCAACGCGGATCATGCTGCGAACTCCGTCTTGTTGCGTGTGTATTCAAGCCGGTACAGGCCTTGTTGCAACGGCCCGCACACGCCGGCCGCGGTCAGTCGGGTTTGAATATGGATGCCGGTGAGTGCACCGGCATCCGTGGCCTCCAGCAGCATGAACCAGGTGGGAGGCGCTTCGATATCGGCGCGATCGCGCGTTTCGGTCGTTCGCACGCCCGAAGCGTCCTGATCCGCGCGACAGAGATGCGCTCCGGTGATGCGCGGTGCGTGCAGCGCCTCATGCACTGCAACCCGCAACGGCCCCAGCAGGCTTTCGTCCGCATCGAAACGGACGGTCAATACTGCGCCGCCTGCTCCCGGGCCACGGCTGTCAAGCACACGAGCGAGAGCGCGGGCGGTGTTGCGGAACTGCGACGTTGTGGCTTTCGTGGCCGGCGTGGGATCATTGAGGCGATTCGCGTAGTCGGAGCCTTTCAGCACCTCGATCGTATCGGCTTCGTACAACGTGAAGAACTCCGGCTGCGTGTCGGGATCCAGCGCGATGTAGCGGCGGCCGCGGCGAAATCCAGGGATGCCCACGCGCTCCGGCATGTGTTCGTTAATGTGCCAGTCATAGAACTGCGCCCGCGCTTCCGGCGCAATGCCGTTCCAGATCGCCACCACGGCTTCGCCTGCCAGCATGGCCGTCTTCTCCCGCTGTCCGATGCCGCTATGCTGCCACGACACGGAGCAAAGCGGGAGACGAGCATGCCGGAAGTTTTTGTCCATGCGATCGAGGGCCGGACGATCGAGCAGAAGCGCAAACTGGTTGCGGACATCACCGATGCGGTGGTGCGCAATTTCGATGTATCGCCCGACGCGGTGATGGTGCAGATCATCGAATCATCGCGCGAGAACAAGGCGAAGGGCGGCAAGCTGTTCAGCGAGCGGTAAGCGGCAGACGCTTACGCTTGGTTATCCATTTCGTCTGATCCTTCGGGGTGTCCGCGGCAATCGGGCCGCTGGCCATCGGAGGACCTGGGGATGCGGATACGCATTCGCTGGACAATCCGGTGGGGCAGGTGGCGGGTGCGATTGGCACTCGCACTCCGCCGGTAGCCTGCTCAACCGGGGGCGGGGCCGCTGCAATGGCGGCCTCGCTGCCCGGATCATTACCACACCGGCGGCCCACCCTCAAGCCCTACCTCAGATACGATATATTATCGAATTCCCACGATCCTGCCGAAGTCCGCGGCACGGTGCCGCGGATCATCGGAGGACCTGAGGATGCGGATACGCATTCGCTGGACAATCCGGTGGGGCAGGTGGCGGGTGCGACTGACGATCGCACGCCGCCGGTAGCCTGCTCAACCGGGGGCGGGGCCGCCTGAGTGGCGGCCTCGCTGCCCGTATCATTACCACACCCATGCCCCGCCGGCGAGCACTTTGTGCGATCACGGCGAAAGGAGCAGTGCCAGCAGCCCGCGCAGAAGCTGCATCGGGGTTGGCGGACAGCCACGGATCGTCAGGTCCACCGGCACGACCTTGTCCACCGCGCCGACGCACGCCGGGCTGCCGGCAAAGACGCCGCACCCGGCCGCACAGTCGCCCACAGCGACCACCCATTTCGGGCCCGGTGTTGCTGCGTAGGTGCGCTCCAGCGCCTGGCGCATGTTGCGGCTGACGGGCCCGGTGACCAGAAGCACATCCGCGTGTCGGGGCGAGGCGACAAAGCGCAGCCCGAACCGCTCCAGATCATAGAATGGGTTGTTGAGCGCGTGAATTTCCAGCTCGCAGCCGTTGCACGATCCGGCGTCCACCTCGCGGATTGACAGGCTGCGTCCAAGCCGACGGCGGGCGGCGATGTCGAGCTGCGCTGCCAGCGCAGACAGCTCAGGGTCTGCTGGCGGTGCCGGCTCGGTAACAGGTGGGCGCAGTCCCTGAAGCAAGGTTCTCAGCATCAGACGTCATGACCCGAATAGGAACAGTTGAAAGATTTATTGCACAGCGGGAAATCGGCAACGATGTTACCCTCGATCGCTGCCTCCAGCAGCGGCCACTGGAACCAGGACGGGTCACGCAGATGGCTGCGGGACACACGGCCGTTCTCGATCCGCACCCAGGCGAAGATGTCGCCGCGAAACCCTTCGACCATTGCCAGCCCCTCACCCGATCCAGACGGCAGTGCGATGCGTGCCGGGCCGGGTGACAGGCGATCAAGTATCTGTTCAACCAAGTCCAGACTCTGCTCAGTTTCCTTGATGCGGATCCAGACCCGGGCATCGACATCACCCGCGGTCAACACAGGCACGTCAAAGGAAAGGGCATCGTACGGCGCATAGCCGGGGAACCGGCGCGCGTCGAAATCGCGCCCCGAGGCGCGGCCGACATAGCCGCCGGCGCCGAAGCGAGTCGCCAGCTCCGATCGCACGATACCAGTGCCGACAGTGCGATCCGCCAGCGACGCCGCTCCGTCATACAGTTCAACAAGGCGCCGAAATGCCGCGCGTACTTCAGGAACAAGCGTGCGCAGCGCCGAACAATCCGTCGGATCAACGGCAACACCGCCAGGAATCACGCAATCCATCATCAGCCGGTGCCCGAAGCAATCAGCGGACGCCCGCAGCACGCGCTCTCGCAGCATTGCGCAGTGCGCCAGCATGATGCTGAACGACGCATCGTTGCAGATCGCGCCAATGTCTCCGAAGTGATTGGCCAACCGCTCCAGCTCTGCCATCAGGCCACGCAGCCAGACCGCGCGCGGCGGAATTTCCATTGCCAGCGCCTGCTCCACCGCGCGGGCAAATGCGATCGCATACGCCACCGTGCTGTCGCCCGAGAGACGTCCTGAGACACGCGCAGCAGCGCCGATCTCCGCACCGGCCATCAGCGCGTCGATACCTTTGTGTACGTAGCCAAATCGCTGCTCCAGCCGCACGACGGTTTCACCGTCACAGGTGAAGCGGAAATGGCCCGGTTCGATAACGCCGGCATGCACAGGACCGACCGGGACCTGGTGCAGGTTTTCGCCTTGCACCGGCAGGAACGGATAATCGGTCGGCGCCGCACCATGGATCAGCCATGGCCGCGTATCCGGCAGTCCGATGGGATCCAACCCGTGCAGGTCGCGCATCGCGCGCTCCAGCCGGATTGCCGCAGGATGCACGCGGCCGATGGATGGAAAACGCCCGTTGGGGCAGTCCATGCTGGTTACCCTCATCGCATCATCCAGCAGCGCCAGGTGCGCACGCCCTGGCTCGCCCCAAACCGAGACCAGCGTAGCGTCGCCCGCCGTCAATCGGGCGGCAGCCTGATCCCACGCGCTCATCCGAGCAGCGCCGCCACATGCTGAAACCAACCGACCAGCGGCGGCGGCAGCCAAACCCCTGCGATCAGAACCAGCGCCAGATGGGCCACAATCGGAAATGACGAGGCGCGCACGGGACCGTCGCCACCGCGCGGCTCACCGAACGCGATCGAGATCACGCGTAACAGAAGCGCTCCCAGCGAGACCAGAAGTCCCAGCACCACGAGCACCGCAAGCACCGGCTGGCGGGCAAAGGTCGTGCTCACGATCAGGAACTCGCTGGTGAAGACGCCGAACGGCGGCAGCCCGACAATCGCCGCCACGCCCGCCACCAGCCCCCAACCGAGCAGCGGATGCGTCTCGGTCAGCCCGCCCATATCGGCGATCCGCTGCGTGCCCTTCACCTGGGCGATATGTCCGACCGAAAAGAAGATCGCCGATTTGGTCAGGCTGTGCATTGCCATCTGCAACAATCCGGCAAAGTTGCCCAACGGCCCCGCCATGCCGAAAGCAAACACGATGAGTCCCATGTGCTCGATCGACGAATAGGCGAACATCCGCTTGATGTCGCGCCTGCGATACAACATGAATCCGGCAAATATCAGCGAGATCAGACCGAGCGCGATCATCAGCGGCCCTGGCGCGATCGCCCCCGGCGTGGCGGCCATCAGTATCTTGAATCGCAGCAGCGCGTACAACGCCACATTCAGCAGCAGGCCGGATAATACTGCAGAAATCGGCGTTGGGCCTTCGGCATGCGCATCCGGCAGCCAGGCATGCATCGGCGCCAGTCCCACCTTCGTGCCATAGCCCAACAGCAGGAACACGAACGCGATGTCCAGCAGCGCCGGGTCGAAACCATGCGCGTGCGCAACCAGCACGGTCCAGACCATGCTGTCGATGCCCCCGCCAATCGCCGGACGCGCCGCCAGATAGACCAGGATGGTGCCGAACAGTGCCAGGGCGATCCCGACGCTGCCGAGGATGAAATACTTCCAGGCTGCCTCGATCGCCTCATGCGTGCGGTAGATGCCGACCATCATGACGGTGGTCAGCGTGGCAAGCTCCAGCGCCACCCACATCAGACCGATGTTGTTGGCGGTCAGCGCCAGGTTCATGCCGAACGCCATGAGCTGGAACATGGCATGATAGAAGCGCAGATAAGGTTGCGTCAGCCGGCCGGTCGCCAGCTCGTGCCCGATATAGCTCGCACTGAACACGCTGGTGGTCAGTCCGACGAAACTACCCAGCAGGATGAACACCACGTTCAGATCATCGACCAGCAGGTAACGCCCAGGATCGGGCCGCTGGATCAACAGCAGCAACGCGCAGATGAAGGCGACCGCGCTGACTGCGATATTGATTCGCGCCGACGCGCGGTAGCCCGGCAAGATGGCCAGCACGATCGCGCCGATCAGCGGCGCCGCCAGGACACCGACCAGCGCGATCATCGGCGTTCCCCTCGGAACCGATCGAGTGCTTCCACATCAACCGTGTCGAAGCGTTCGCGGATGCGGAACAGGAAGATGCCGATGACGATGAAAGCGACTAGGATCGAGAAGGCGACACTGATTTCTACGACGAGCGGCATTCCCTGGGCGCCGGTCGCGGCCAGGCTGATGCCGTTGTCGATCGCCAGGAACCCGACCACCTGGCTGACCGCGTTGCGACGCGTCACCATCAGCAGCAGCCCGATCAGCACGATCGACAATGCCAGCGCGATGTCCTGTCGTGAGACTGGGTCGGCGTGCGCCGTGACCGGCAGCATTACCTCCAGCGACAGCGCCACCAATCCCATTCCGGCCAGCATGGTGAGGCCGGTGCCGACCACAGGTTCGATTTCTCTGTGGATGCCCAGACGGAACACCATTTTTCGCAGTGCCCACGGGATGAAGATGGCCTTGAAGCCCAGCGCGATCACCGCCGTGATGTAGAGGTGCGGCGCGTCCTGCAGATGCGCCTGCCAGGCGACTGAGAGCGCCAGTAGAAACGCTTGCAGCGCCAGCACGTGCAACAGCGGATACAGCCGATCCTGGTACAGCATCATCAGGCCGGCCAGAACCATCAGCCCCGCCAGCATATGTGCAATGTCGAACGCAAGTCCCATCAAAGTCCCACCGAGACGAACAGCAGCAGTGTTGCAAGCAGACCAAGCATCAACGCTCCGCCCAAAAGGTTCGGCACGCGGAACACGCGCATCTTGGCGATCGACATTTCGAAACAACCCAGCACGGTACCAGCAATGGCAAGCTTCAGCAGATACGCACCAATGCCGATCAGGTAGCGCCCGGCGCCTGCATCCCCGGTGACCAATCCGAACGGAAAGAAGATGCAGGCCATCGTCGAAATCATGACCAGCAATTTCAGCGAGGCAGCCAGCTCGATCATCGCCAGATGGCGTCCCGAGTATTCCAGCACCATTGCCTCGTGCACCATCGTGAGTTCCAGGTGCGTTGCGGGATTATCCACCGGGATGCGGGCGTTCTCGGCCAGCGCAACAACGACGAATGCGAGCAGAGACAACGCCAGCGATACCCGCAGCCCGGCTTCGGGCGACAGCATGAAGGCTGCGATTGTCGAAAGCTGAGTCGAACCTGCAATCAGCGCCAGCGACAGAATGATCATCAGCATTGCCGGCTCGGCCAGAGAGGCGATCATCACCTCGCGCGAGGCACCAATGCCGCCGAAGCTGGTACCGATATCCATCCCGGCCAATGCCAGGAGGAATCGGGCTGCGCCGAGCAGCGCTATGATAGCAATAAGGTCGCCCGTCCAGGAGAAGATCAGGCCGGTGGCAAAGGTCGGTATCAGTGCCGCGGCGACCCACGTGAGCGCGAAGATCAAGTATGGCGCCGTGCGGAACAACCAGGACGCGTTGTGGGCGAGCACGATTTCCTTGCTGAGCAGGCGGCGCAGATCACGGTACGGCTGCAGCACAGATGCACCGCGGCGGCGCTGCACGCGGGCCTTCACCTTGCGCACCAAACCGGTGAGCAGCGGTGCGGCCAGCAGCACCAGGGCCATTTGCCCAGCCTGCACCAGGAACGGGCCGATCACTGCCACAGTGCAAGCGCCAGCAACAGTGCGATAAGGGCAAGGAACACGAATGCCAGATAGCGGCGGATGGTAAGGAACTGCAGCCGGTTCAGCGCCTGCGCCGCGGT
Source organism: Acetobacteraceae bacterium (assembly GCA_035475215.1). Lineage (GTDB taxonomy): Bacteria > Pseudomonadota > Alphaproteobacteria > Acetobacterales > Acetobacteraceae > DATDIC01. The sequence goes on from DATIMO010000189.1 coordinate 7,531, forward strand.
TGCGACAGCGGTCCCTACGGGCGCGTAGCACACGTCCCAGATCAGGTCGCGGCTGAACTTCTCGATACGCGCTGGGCGTAGATCGCCGGGCGGGGGCATCAGGATGGTTTCGCGAGAGCGGAACACGCTGGCTCCGAACACGCGCCGGATAGGTTGGGCGAAACTGTCGGCGCTGTATTGCGTGATGGGACTGGGATCGGGAAAGCCGCAGTCCCAGGCGGGACCGCGCCTGACCGCGTGCGAGGCGAAGCGGTGGATGGCCCAGACTGCAATGCCGGTGCTTGAAGCGATAAACGCGAAGATCAGCAGCCCATTATAGGAGCTGCGCGACGCCGCAATGGGGATGATCGTTTCCCACGGCAGCCCGAGTTGCGTCGGCATGCGCGCCTGCAACAGGGCCGTGGAGACCGGTGCCAGCATGTCGATCACCGCGCCCGGGAACATGCCGGCCAGCAGACAGATGGCGGCGAAAACCAGCATAGTACCAAGCGAGAAGCGATCTACATCCTGCGCGTTTGCGGCGGCCGCGGTGCGCGGGCGGCCCAAAAATGTCACCCCGTACGCTTTCACGAAGCAGGCGGCGGCCAACGCGGCGGCGAGAGCAAGCAGCGCGCCGTCCGCGGGGATGGCGATCTTCAACCCCCATTGCGGCAGGTCGGGCCGGAGCAGGATGGCCTGAAAGGTCAGCCATTCGGAAACGAACCCGTTCAGCGGCGGCAAAGCCGAAATGGCGGCGCAACCGACCAGGAATGCGAAACTGCTGATCCGCATGCGGTGGATCAGGCCACCCAGATGCTCCATGTCGCGTTCACCGGTCGCGGTCAGCACAGCGCCGGCTCCGAAGAACAGCAGGCTTTTGAACACCGCGTGATTGAAGACGTGGAACAGCGCCGCAGTCAGCGCGAGCGCCGCACCGGCGGCGAACCCGTTGGCGCGGAATGCCATCGCCAGGCCGAGGCCGATAAAAATGATCCCGATATTTTCGACCGTGTGATACGCCAGCAGCCGTTTCAGATCGTGCTGCATCAATGCGTAGAGCACGCCCAGTACAGCGGTTGCGCCACCCAGCGCCAGCACGATCACGGCGGTCCACCACGGGGTGGTTCCCAGCAGATCGAAGATGATGCGAATGAAGGCGTACACCGCGACCTTGGTCATCACCCCGCTCATCAGCGCGGAGACGTGGCTCGGCGCGGCGGGATGGGCCAGCGGCAACCACGCATGGAGCGGCATCAGACCAGCCTTCGAGCCGGCCCCCAGCAGCGCGAGCAGCAGCACCGGAGCAGCCAGCACAGCGGATGGATGCGCCGCGCGCATGGCGTCGAAGCTGTATCCGCCGGTGCCGCCGGAGAGCAGGCCGAACGCCAGCAGCAGCGTGAAGCCGCTGAATGCCGCCATCAGCAGATAGACGTAGCCGGCATATGTATTGGCCGGGTCCCGATGGTGCGCGATCACCAATGCCCAGGAGGCGAGCGACATCAGCTCCCAGTCGAACAGGAAGGTGAACGCGTCGTCAGCGAGCAGAACGAGAAACAGCCCGGCTAGAAACACCGGGTAGAAGGGCAGCACGCGGTGCGGCGCAGTTTCATGACGACCGTAACCGATTGCATAAACGCTCGCACCCGCGCCTCCCAGTCCGGCGACGAACAGAAAGAAGGCCGAGAGCGCATCCAGCCGGAACCGTGCGCCCACCCAGGGCAGGCCAAGCGGCAGCGTGATCGTGGAAGGCGCGGCGCCGAGCGAGGCAAGCGCCAGGACGGCGATCAGCGCACACAGCAGCGCGGAAGCGCCGTAAATCGCCGGGAGGACGCGTTCGCGCCGGCAAGCTTCGCCCGCAAACGACGCCGCTGCCGCGATCCCGATTGCGCACAACAGTAATGGGCACAACAGTGTTGGGATGATCATGCGCCGGGCACGCCGCTTTCGCTGGCTGGACGCTTGAGCCGGACGCCGCGGCCTTGTCCCTGGCTGGGGGCGTTCTCGTTGATCAGTTCAAGACCGGCCTGATCCAGCGCCTGCACAAGCTTCATCAACGATTCGACGGTGCCGCGCACCACACCTTCGCTGGCTTCCATGCGCTGCACCGTTGGCACGGACAGCCCGGACATCTCGGCGAGGTGGCGCTGGTCGATGCCCAGAAGGGCGCGGGCGGCCCGCATTTGTGCAGCAGTTATCATCCGTCAGATATCAGAAATAGTCATTAGCACATGGAAATCCATCTGTCGCACATCTTGCGTCAAAACGCAACGGGTGGTGACGCTGACAGCGACGGCCCAGGCTGGCAGACTGCATCGAAGGCCCGGCAGGAGGAGACGATGATGCGGTTCCAGGGAAAAATCGTGCTGATCAGCGGCGGCGCGCGCGGACAGGGCGCGGCCGAGGCCCGTCTGATCGTCGCTGAAGGCGGCCGTGTGGTGCTCGGTGACGTGTTGGAAACGGAGGGGCACCGTCTGGCCGAGGAACTTGGCAGCGGCGCGGTGTTCCTGCGCCACGACGTGACTGAGGAATCTGGCTGGGCGCGTGCCGTGGAAGCGGCCGAGAAACTCGGCGGCCTGCACGGCATGGTCAACAACGCCGGAATCTTTCAGCCGGCTACTCTGATGGAAACCGATGTCGCGCTGTTCGAGCGCCACACGCGGGTGAACCAGCTTGGTTGTTTTCTGGGACTGAAGGCTGTGGTCGGTGCTATGGAACGGTCCGGCGGGGGTTCAATCGTGAATATATCCTCGGTCGCCGGACTGCGCGGATCGCCCGGAGCGTTTGCCTATAGCGCGACGAAATGGGCCCTGCGTGGCATGACCAAAGCCGCGGCGATCGACCTGGCACCGCGCCGCATCCGTGTGAACTCCGTGCATCCGGGACCGATCGATACCGAAATGCTGAGCGTGCGCAGCGTGGAGGAAAACCGGCGGCGAACACAGCAGGTCCCGATGAAGCGCAATGGAACCGCCGAGGAGGTCGCGCGCCTGGTGCTGTTTCTGCTGTCCGAAGAAAGCGGCTACATCACCGGGGCGGAAGTCAGCATCGACGGCGGCGTGTCGCTGTAACCGCAGGGGGACCCATCATGGAAGGAAACGATCAGGCCGGCCTGCTGTCCGGGGTCCGCATCGTGGACTTCACGCAATTCGAGGCAGGACCTTCCTGCACCGAGGCGCTGGCTTGGCTGGGCGCTGAGGTGGTGAAGATCGAAAACCCGAAATCGGGCGATCCTGGGCGCCGCCTGCGCCCAGGGCAGCCGGATGACGATCCGTGGTATTTCCAGGTATTCAACGCCAACAAGAAATCGCTCGCCGTCAACCTGAAGACGCCGCGTGGCCTTGATGTGGTAAAACAGCTTCTCACCCATGCCGATGTCTGCGTGGAGAATTTCGCGCCGGGCACGATCGAGCGGCTCGGGCTTGGCTATGATGCGGTGCGCGCGCTGAATCCGCGAATCATCTATTGCCAGGTGAAGGGGTTCGGTGAGGGCAGCCCGTTCGAGCAGAATCTTGCATTCGACATGATCGCCCAGGCGTGCGGCGGCACCATGAGCGTGACCGGAGAGCGGGACCGCCCGCCCTCCAAGCCCGGCATCTCGCTCGGCGATACTGGCACCGGTATGCTGATGGCCGCCACCATCGCCAGCGCATTGTTTCGCAGGCAACAAACTGGTGAGGGGCGGCGGCTGCAGGTGGCGATGCAGGACGCCATGCTGCATTATATGCGCACCAACTTCGCCACTCAGAAGCGCACCGGCAAGCCGGTCGGCCGCAACGGGGCCAAGGTGCCGGGCGTGACAAATGCGCCGCTAGGGCTGTATCCCTGCAAGCCCGGCGGCTCCAACGACCACGTGTATATCATGACCAGCCGCGCGAACCCCGAGCACTGGACGCGGCTGTTGAAACTGATCGGGCGGGAAGACCTGATCGGCGATCCGCGCTACGCCACACCCACGGATCGCGTCGCGCGCGAAACCGAGGTTGATGCGATCATCGCCGAATGGACCCGCCGCCATACGAAGCAGGAGGCGATGCAACTTATCGGCGGCGTTGGTGTGCCGGCGGGCGCCGTGCTGGACACGATGGAGCTGCAGCAGGACCCGAGCTTCGAAGCGCGTGGGATCATGCAGGTCGTGCAGCACCCCGTGCATGGCGCGTTCAAGATGCCGGCGTGGCCGGTTCGCATCGATGGGGCGCCGCCGCCGGTGACCGCATCGCCCACGCTCGGGCAGCACACAGACGACGTGCTGACCGGCTGGTTGGGCATGAACGATGCGGATGTGGAAGCCCTGCGGCGTGACGGCGTCGTCTGAGAGATACCGTACTGATGCAGCGCGATGTACGTGGCCTACCGTTGACCACCGACAGCGCAGCCGCGGTCGGTCTGTTCGATCAGGCGGTCGAGCACTACCTGAAATATCACGCCGACACGGTGCCGCTGGTCACGCAGTCCCTGGCGGAGGACCCCAGCTTCCTGATGGGCCACTGCCTCAAGGCGTACCTGCTGCTGTTCACCGCAATCCCGGCGCATCGGACGATTGTCGCTGCGTCGCGGGCTGCTGCCGCGGCGATGGCGCCACTTGCGACGCGACGCGAGCAACTGCATGTGGCAGCACTGACTGCGTGGGAAGCGGGGGCGGTCGATCAGGCGTTCGCAGCATGGCGCAACATACTGGATGCGCATCCGACTGACCTGCTCGCATTGCAGATCTCCGACCGCATTTGGTTTCGCCACGGCCAGACCGCGGCGATCCTAGAGCAGGCCGACCGGTTGGCGCCATTCTGGGGCACCGACGTGCAGGGACATGACTGCTTTCAGGCGGTATGGGCATTCGCGCATGAAGAGGTCGGCGATACCGCCGGCGCCGAACGCGCGGTGGACGCCGCGCTGGACAGCGACCGCACCAACTACTTTGCCCATCACGTCAAGGCGCATGTGTTCGACACCGACCGTCGCGTGAACGAGGGCCGGGACTGGCTGGCTGCTCAGGTGGCGCATTGGACGCATGGCAATAACCTGATCCATCACCTGTGGTGGCATCGCGCACTGATGGAACTCGATCTCGGTGAAACCGAAGCGGTGCTGGCGAGCTACGATGCGAATATCCGCAACTTGAATGAACCGATGACCCGCGCGGCGCCGGATCACTATGTCGATTTGCAGAATGCGACGTCGTTGCTGTGGCGGCTGGATCAGCTTGGTGTGCCCGTCGGCAACCGCTGGCAGGAACTGGCGGAGAAAGCCGAGGTCCGGATCGGCGATGCCGGACATCTGTTGCTGGTGCCGCATCTGATGCTGGCTTTGGCCGCGACCGGACGTAGTGCTGCCGCGGAACGCTTCCTTGCCACATTGCAGGAAATCGCCAGCGAATCGCTGTGGACGGCTCCAGCAGTTACCAAGGTTGTCATCCCGGTCTGTCGGGCGGCGTTGGCGCACCGGCACGGCGACCATGCGCGCGTGGTCGATCTGCTGTGGCCGATACGCGAGCAGATCAGGCTGCTCGGCGGCAGCAACGCGCAGCGCGACATATTCCTGCAAATGCTGGCGGATGGCGCGATGAAAACCGGGCAGCGGGAGATGGTGGCGGCGATGCTTGCGGATCAGACGAGCAGCAGCCGATCCGGCTACGCCGCCGCGGCGCGATGGCTGAGCTAGCCCAATGAGCGCTTCAAGGTCTCCAGCGCCTCGCGGCTGAATCGGCGCATGTTGGCAACGCGGTCGGTGCTGCCGGTTTCAAGCGTGATCACCCGCGGGAGCGGCCCGTCGATCGCGATGCAGCTGTGCCCGGCGGCATCGCCGTAGCGATTGCCGGTCGGGCCGGTGGCGCCGGATTCGCCCAACCCCCAGGTCGCGTTGCAGCGTTCCCGCACCGTGCGTGCCAGCAGCTCGGCGTACGCTTCGGTGGAGGCGCGCATGCCGTCTGGCAACGGATCGGGAATGTCCAGAAAGCCCGACCGAGCGAAGCGCGTATAGATCACGCTGCCACCGAGAAAATAGGCGCTTGCTCCAGGCACAGCCAGCAGGGCCGCAGAGATCAGGCCGCCGGTGGATGATTCAGCAATCGCGATGGTTTCACTGCGCGCTTTCAGGCGCGCGGCAATACGTTCGGCGAGCGGCAGCAGGTCCTGCATGCTATTCTGTTCCTTTTGCCAGGATGGCTTCGATCACCAGTTGCGTTTCCAGCGCCGACTCCCCGGTAATCGCCGGATCCCGGCCTGACTCGATCGCATCGAGGAAGTCGGTCAGCACCGCCTTGTGCGCCTCATGCGAGAATCCCATCAGGTTGGCGCCGCTGCCCGATCCGCTGTCATCGGTCAGTATCTCCTGCGTGCCATCCAGAAGATCGAGCCGCAGATTGCCGCCGTCCAACCGCGCAACGCCCTTGCTGCCGAGCACCTCGATCCGCTCGGCACGGCCCGGATAAGCCGCCGTGGTCGCCATGATGGTTCCAGGTGCACCGTTGCCCAATCGCACAAGCGCCGACGCCGTGTCCTCGCA
>DATIMO010000190.1:0-3589 GCA_035475215.1 Acetobacteraceae bacterium
TTCATGCGTGTCCGGTCCCCAGGCGACGCCGCCTTCTAGCGGACCGGGGACGGGAGGGAAAGGGCCGCCCGAACGACCCGCCGGAGCGGACCACGTGCCATCTTGCCCACCGGCCGGTGCCCCGTCTAGTTTCACGCCGCAGGCAGTCATTCTGCAACAAAATATAGGGGAGACAGCATGTTCCGACACAGCACCACGCTGGGGGTCGGGCTCGCCGCATTCGCGGCGTGGCTCGGTCTGGCCAGCCCGGCAGGAGCCCAGCAGGTCAAGAGCCCGACCATGGATGCCATCAAGGCACGCGGTCAGCTTGTCTGCGGCGTGGATACCGGTATTCCGGGTTACGCCTTCCAGGACGCCTCCGGGAAATACCAGGGGCTCGATATTGCCCTCTGCCGGGCCATTGCCGATGCCCTGCTCGGCTCACCGGACAAGGTGAAATATATCGGCACGACATCGAAGGTGCGTTTTTCGGTGTTGGCATCGGGCGAGATCGACGTGCTGATCCGCGATTCAGAGGACACGTTCGTTCGCAACACCCAGCTTGGCCTCGATGAGCCGGCGGTAAACTTCTTCACCGCCCAGACCTTCATGGTGCGCAAAAGCCTTGGCGTGCAGCACCTGAAAGAACTGAACGGCGCCACCATTTGCCTGCTGACCGGCACGACGCTGGAAACCAACATTGCCGATTACAACCGCGCCAACAACATCAAGATCAACACGCTGCTTTTCGATAAGCCGGAGGAAGCCTTTGCTGCCGCCGATTCCGGGCGCTGCGACGGTTACACCGACGATGGCGGCTCGGTCGCCGCAGCGCGCTCGACTATGAAGCAGCCCAACGACTGGATGTTTCTTCCCGAAACAGTTGGCGGTTTGCAGCCGCTCGGCCCGTTCACCCGCCAGGGCGATGAGGCGTGGACCCGATTTGTGAAATGGGTTCACTACGCGATGCTGGAAGGCGAGGTGCTCGGCTTGACGCAGGCGAATATCGATCAAGCCAAGGCAAAGGCCAGCGACCCTGAAATGCGCCGCTTTCTGGGCTTGGAAGGAGATTTCGGCAAGCTGCTGGGGACCGACAATGACTGGGCGTATCGCATCATCAAAGATGTCGGGACCTATGGTGAGGCGTACGACACCTATTTCGGGTCGAAGGGTCTGGGTCTGCCGCGCGGCATGAATCGACTGGCCGGTGATGGCGGATTGCAGACCATGCCAACATGGCATTGATCCACCTTTTCCAACCATAGACTTATAGTGGTCCGGCGACCGTCCTCTCACGCCCGCGCCGCGCAGTGGCTGCTGCTGCTGGTGGTGGGGGCGGTCGCTTGGCTGCTGATTTCGACCGCGGGCGACAATATGGCTCGCCGCCACACCGGGTTCGGTTTCTGGTTCCTGGCAGACGGCGCCAATTTCGACATACCGTTTCACCTCGTTTCATGGAGCGTCGGCGACACCTATGCGTGGGCGCTGCTGGTCTGCGTGCTCAACACGCTGCTGGTCAGCGCCATGTCGATCGTGGCGGCTACCCTGCTTGGGTTGCTTGTCGGCATCATGCGCCTGTCCACCAATTGGCTCGTACGCAACATCGCCCTCTGGTTCATCGAGTTCGTGCGCAACACGCCGCAACTCGTGCAGATCGTATTCTGGTATGTCGCGGTGCTGCAGACCCTGCCGCCACCGCGGCGGAGCATCCCGCTTCCGGGCGGAACGCTGTTGAACATCCGCGGTCTGTATCTGCCGCGTTTGATCGAGGCGCCACGGGCGGAGGTGCTGTGGCCGATAGCGGTGGCGCTGCTGATCGGCGTGCCGTTCCTGTGGCGGGCGACGCTGCGCGGCCGTCCGGTCGGTGGCAAGGCGCTGGGTTTGGGACTGCTGGCAGTGGCGCTGTTCGCAGCCGGCATTAGCGGGTTCAATCAGCCGGCGTTGCACGGCTTCAACATCACCGGAGGCGTGCAGGTGCCGCCGGAACTGGTGGCGTTATGGGCCGGGCTGTCGATCTACGGCGCGGCTTTCATCGCCGAAATCGTGCGCGCCGCCATCCTGGCGGTCCATAAGGGCCAGCGCGAAGCCGCTTTAAGCCTCGGGCTGCGACCGCGGCAGGTGTTGTCCAAGGTGGTCCTGCCGCAGGCGTTGCGCGTGATGATCCCGCCGATGACCAGCCAGTATCTGAACCTGATCAAGTCCAGCTCGCTGGGCGCCGCGGTTGCCTATCCCGAACTGTTCCAGATCTTCGCCGGTACCGTCCTGCAGCAATCAGGGCGAGAGGTCGAGGTGATGATCCTGCTGATGGCGGTGTTCCTGTCGATCAATCTGCTGACTTCCGCCTTCATGAACTGGTACAACCATCACGTCGCGCTGGTGGAACGGTGAGCGACGCCGCCGCGACCGCCGGCCGTTTCGTCCCACCCACCGCGCGCGGGCAGAGTGCGGCTTCGCGCGCCATCGCCTGGTTGCGCGCCAATCTGTTCAACTCGCCGCTGAACACAGTGTTGACGCTGGTGGTGCTGACGATCGCGGCACTCGTGCTGCCGCCGCTGTTTCGCTGGGCGGTGACGCACGCGACGATTTCCGGCACCACCAAGGCGGCCTGCGGTGGCGACGGGGCCTGTTGGACGTTCATCCGCATGCGGCTGCCGACATTCTTCCTTGGCCGCTATCCCCCCGATCAGCGCTGGCGCGTCTTCCTGTCGGCGGCGCTGCTGGCGGCGTTCGCCTGGCCGGTGCTGCGCGAGCAGACGCGGCATCGCTGGGCGTTCCTGCTGGCGCTGCTGACGCTGTGTCCGGCGGTGATTGGCGTTCTGCTGGTCGGCGGCGTGTTCGGACTGGCCTATGTCGATACCAGCCTGTGGGGCGGGCTGATGCTGGATGTGATCATCGCTTTCGTGACCGTGGCGGGATCGCTGCCGCTGGGCGTCGTGCTCGCGTTGGGACGGCGATCAAACCTGCGCATTGTCCGCACGCTGTCGGTGCTGTTCATCGAACTGTGGCGCGGCGTGCCGCTGCTGACCGTGCTGTTCATGTCGGCGGTGATGGTGCCGCTGTTCATGCCGCAGGGCGTCACGGTGGATCGGCTCCTGCGGGCGATGATCGCGCTGATCCTGTTCAACTCAGCCTACATGGCAGAGGTTGTGCGCGGCGGGTTGCAGGGCATTCCGGCCGGCCAGGAGGAGGCGGCGGATTCGCTCGGTCTGTCCTGGTGGAAGGTGCAGGCGTTCATCGTGCTACCGCAGGCGCTAAGGATCGTGGTGCCTGGGATCATCAACACGGTGGTGGATCTGTTCAAGGACACCACGCTGGTGACGATCATCGGCTTGTCGGACCTGCTCGGGGCGGTGGATCAGGCGCTGAAGGATCCCGCCTGGCTGGGTTTCGCGACTGAGGGCTATGTGTTCTCGGCTGTGGTGTTTTTCGTGTGCTGCTTCGCGATGTCGGCCTATGGGCGGAGCTTCGAGCGGCGGTTGGCGCGGTCGGGGTGACGCCCCGGGGCTCGAGCTACTTGATCGAGCCTTGCAGCCATCCATATACCATCCAGCTGGATGGAAGATCATCAGGATGGCGTTTGAGAATCGCAAGCTGCGCGACAAGCCCGTGG
>DATIMO010000191.1:0-5812 GCA_035475215.1 Acetobacteraceae bacterium
ATCACCATCCGACTTCCTGGTGGAATACGGGTGGGGCGGACGCGAGGTCGATGATGCAACCTGGAAGCCGGCCGAGATGCCAACGGTTGAAAGTTTCTGGGGGCACAAAGGGCTGATGGAAGCAATTGAAACGAAATCTCAGCATCCGCCACTGGACCGGCGAAGTGCACCGCTTCAGGTCATGGAAGGCAATTATCAGGTGGTGAGCGGAGTATGTCCGTGGTGGGAATCGTTGCGGAGCGACCCTCACCCGGCGCGTTGACGCGTCGATAGCCGATCGGTCCACCGGCCGGGTGCGGTCCTACTGATCCGAGGACGGCGTTTCGGCTCCTTTCTTTCCGTGGCGCGGCGGGTGCTGCGGCGCCGCGGCTGTCATCGTGTCCACCGTGGCGGCGCTGGCTTTGTCCGGGCCGATCTCACGGGCGGCGATCGACTTGCCGAGCGGCCCGGAATAGCCGGTGCCCTCGGCGTAGAGTTTCTGACCCGGCGCCAGAGCGGAAGACATTCCCTGGGCCACGGATTGCGGAATATGGATCTGGGTACCGTCCTCCAGCATCACGCCGTTCACGTCGCCGCGCGGATCGTGCAATTGCAGCTTCACCTTGCCCTCAGCCTGCATGCCGGTGTCACCCTGGCCTGCCGGCGTGGCCCGCTGAACGCTCTGGCCTGTCTTATCGTTGGTTATTGAACTGGCGTCGATCACCGGCCCGTTCCGCCCCTTCGTGCCGCGCACGGTGACCGCATCGCCCGGCCGAACGGTGAAAACAAGGGCCGCCGAAAGATGCGGCGGGATATGGGCTTCAAGCCCGTCCTCCAGGATCAGGCCATCGACATCGCCGCGCGACGTCAGGCTGTAGGCGACAACGCGCCCCTGCACGCTTGCAGCCTCATGCGTCCGCATGGCGGAATGCGGACCCGGCGCGGCGGCGGAGGCAACGCCGGTCACCAGCGCCGCGGAGATCAGCACGGGTTGAAGCAGGTGCATAAGACGCTCCTTCGAGAAGGCCGGGTGATACAAGTGGAGTCATACACGGATGGCCGGCTGAACGATGACCGGAAATCGGTTACCAGCCGATGACGAAAACCGCGAATGAACGACGGGCCTTGACCGCCGATGTGGGGCTGCGGCGCGCCATGCGTACGGTGGCCCTGCTCAATTTTGGCTATTTCGGTATCGAATTTACGGTCGCGAGCATCATCGGCTCGGTGGCACTGTTCGCCGATTCGGTGGATTTTCTCGAGGACACGGCGGTCAATCTGCTGGTCCTGCTGGCGTTGCGCTGGCCGCCGCAGCGGCGTGCGCTGCTCGGCCTGGCTCTCGGCGCGCTGCTGCTTGCCCCTGGTATCGCGACGCTGCACACAGCATGGATGAAGCTGGGGATGCCGGCGGCGCCGCCGGCGCTTCCGCTCAGCCTGACCGGGCTCGGCGCGCTGGCGGTGAACCTGAGTTGCGCGCTGCTGCTGTCCCGCTGGCGCGCCGCCGCCGGAAGCCTCACCCGCGCGGCATTCCTGTCAGCGCGCAACGACGCAATTGCCAATGTGGCGATCATCGTGGCGGGGCTGCTGACCGCGGTTACGGTCTCGCCCTGGCCGGATCTTGTCGTCGGCCTGGGAATCCTGCTGCTGAACCTGGATGCAACGCGGGCAGTGTGGACAGCGGCACACCGGGAATACCGAGGCCATCGAGCGGCGTGAGATCGTTGGTAAGGTAAAGCGAAAAGGCACAGCGCACTCCGCCTGCTGGTCACCGTCCCGGCCAGCCCTTCAGTCAACGCGCGCGAGCGTTGCCAACACATCCGCTCCGTAGCGCTGCAGCCGAGAGGCACCCACGCCTTTGATCTGCCCCAGTTCTTCCAACGATCTCGGCTGCACCGCGGCAATCTCGCGTAACGTAATATCGGGGAAGATCAGGTAAGGCGGCACGTGTTGCGCCTTCGCCTGTATCATCCGCCACGTGCGCAGCGCCTCGAACAGGCCTGGCCGAGCCGTTTCCGGCCGGACCGGCGAGTACGGTTGCCTGGGCCGGAGCGGCCGGCGTGCGGTCACGGGCACGCCGCGTACCGTCACGGCAGTATCGCCACGCAAGATCGGGCGGGCCTTGTCCTCCACCAGGAACAGCCCGCCATGTCCGCCCGTATCCACGTCCAGGGCGCCCAACGCGATAATCTGACGCACCAGCCCGCGCCAGAATGCGGCGGGCCGCGCCGAGCCGACGCCGAAGGTCGGCAGCTTGTCGTGCCCGTGTCGCCGTACCGCCTCGGTCGCCTCACCCATCAGCACCGCGATCACATGCAGCGCCCCGAACATCTGACCGGTACGATACACGGCCGATAGCAGCTTCTGCGCCTCGACGGTACAGTCCGCGGTGGATGGGGGAGCATCGCAATTGTCGCAGTGTCCGCACGGAGCGGCAAAATCTTCGCCGAAACACGCCAACAGCGCACGCGTGCGGCAGCCGGCCGTCTCGGTCAGCGCCACGATTGCCTCGAGCCGCGAGCGCATGGCCCGTTTCTGCGCTTCCGGCGCCGCCGATTGCGCCAGCCAATGGCGGGCCCGGGCGATATCCTCCCCGCCGTACAGCAGCAGCGTTTCCGCCGGCTCGCCGTCTCGTCCGGCGCGGCCGATCTGCTGGTACCACGCCTCCGGACTGTCCGGCATGTCCAGATGCGCGACGAAGCGCACGTCCGGCCGATCGATGCCCATGCCGAAGGCGATCGTCGCCACCACTACCAAGGGCTCGCCGGAGCGGAAGCGAGAGGCGGCGGCGCGCTTGTGCTCGGGGTCGAGCCCGGCGTGGAACGCCACGGCCGGCCAGTCTCGGGCGCGCAACCGCTCGGCCACGCGTTCGGTCTTGGCGCGGGACCCGCAATAGATGATGCCGCAGCCGCCCCGATGGCGGGCCAGCAGCTCCAGGATCTGCCCCGTTTCGCTAACCTTTGGCTCGGCCGCCAGATGCAGGTTCGGTCGGTGAAAGCTGGCCACGAACAGCGCGGCACCATCCATTCCCAGCGCGCCGAGGATATCGGATCGCGTGCGCGGATCGGCGGTTGCCGTCAGCGCCATGCGGGGCACCCCCGGGAAGCGTTCCGGAAGATGGGCCAGGCCGCGATATTCCGGGCGAAATTCATGGCCCCACTGCGACACGCAATGCGCCTCGTCGATCGCGATCAGCGACAGTCCGACACGGGACAGCCGGTCGATCGTGCCATTGCTCAGCAGCCGCTCAGGCGAGACGTATAGTAGATCTAGGCTGCCCTCGATCAGCTCGCGGGTGAGGCTGCGGGCCTCTGCCGGGTCCAGTTCCGAGTGCAACGCGCCGGCGGCGATGCCAAGCTGGCGCAACGCCGCGACCTGGTCGTCCATCAGCGCGATCAGTGGGGAAACCACCAGCGCGGTGCCCGGTCGGCAAAGCGCCGGAACCTGATAGCAGACGCTCTTGCCGCCCCCCGTCGGCATCAGCACCAGCGCGTCACCACCGCCCAGCACATGGTCGATCACCGGCTGCTGCAAGCCGCGAAACTCCCGGAACCCGAATACGCGCCGCAGGATCTCCTGCGGGTCCGTGCGGGCCGCGACGTGGTTCATCGCTTCAGTCCGGGCGGAAACTGACCTGTACGCGGCGGCTTTCCTGCGACGACAGCGCCGGCTTCACCGATCCCTGACCGACCGGATGAATGCGCGATTCACTCACGCCATCCCCGGCAAGCTGGTCCACAACCACCTGGGCACGCAGTTCAGAGAGCAGGAGATTGGCGTTCCGGCTGCCGGTCGGGTCGGCGAAGCCGGTGACATCGACCTGCATGGACGGATGCGCCTTGGCCCAAGCGGCGGCCCGTCCGATCACCGCCTGCGCGGAATCGTCCAGTGCGGCCGACCATTCCTGGAAGAACACGACATAATCGGGAGCTGGCTGCGCCACCCCGGGCATCGGCGCAGCCTCGGCGATCAGACTGAGCAGCAGCAAGGCGGCAAGGCGCATGCCCGAGTCCCTCTCGACGGCGAAACGCTGTCTGTCTGCCGAGCATGTCGCGCTCCGTCAACGGGATAAGATGAGAACGAACGCCGAAGGCAGGTCAAGAGGTTCACACGAAGCGCCGAGGCCACACGGGGGGCCACGAAGAAAAGCTCACGACCTTCGTCATGGGGTTCCGTGTGGCCTCGGCGGCCGTCATGCGAATTGCTTGCCTGCGCTGAACCCGCGCTCAGCTATCCCAGATCACCCTGCGATAGCCGAGCTGCGGCGCCATGCTCTCGACCCAGCCGCGTACGCCCTCCGGCGTGTCACCGATATGCGCATCGGGCCATTCCTGGCCGGCCGCTGCATTCTCGGGATTGAGCTCTCCGGCAAAAACCGCGCGGAACATGCCGCTATCGATCCGCTCCAGTCGAGCGTGCAGGTCGCCTTTGATGCCAGGCGCGTTCGGCTTCAGCATGACGGGGCCCTTTCAGTGGCTGTTTTGTTTGAGAGCGTGATGCACGCTTTCTGACGGTTCCGCCTCAAGCGATCACGCTCTAACGCCGGCCAACCCGTGCGGTTGGCGCAACCAGGCTGCGGCGCCACCGTTCCAGCCGCAACTTGCGAAGGAGACGGCGCTGTGACTGCACAAGCAAAGCTGGGGGGCGTCCGCGACGGCCCGGTGGAGGAGCATTTGCGCGACACCGACGGCCTGCCGGGAAATCGCGCCGCGCTGCCCCGCGGTACCTTGCCGGGACCGCCGCCCGATCCCCAGGGTGACGAAAACCGCGATCCGGCCCCGATCGAGGAAAGTGGCGCCGGGCCGTACCGGCGTACGGTCGATCTTGGGCAAAACGTGACGCCATCGGGTAATCGGCAAAGGCCAGAACGCCCGACATGACTGTTCCGAACCTGAAGTCGGGGAAACGCCGGCCGATACCCGAGGTAGGGAGCGACCCGGGACCCAGCATGAAGCCGTTCAAAACCGGGTGACGCCAGCCGCCAGCCGGCAACGGCACGGTGCGCCACCCATTGACCCGGCAGCACTTTGGAAGGCGGGGGACCACATGAGCGGAACGAGCGGCAAGGCACGTGACATCTTCATTGTCGGCCTGCGCAATCAGCACGCGGTCGAGAACCAGGCGATCGAACTGCTGGAGCGGCAGATCGGGCGGCTGGAAAATTATCCGGAAATGGTTGCGCGGATGAAGCAGCACCTTGAGGAGAGCAAGCAGCAGGCGCGCCGGATCGAAGACCTGCTGTCGGGCCTCGGTACCAGTCACTCGGCGGTGAAGGACACGGCGATGTCGCTGGTCGGGAACCTGATGGCCATTGGGCACACCACCGTCGGCGATGAGGTGATCAAGAACACCTTGGCCAACTACGCGTTCGAACACTACGAAATGGCCGGCTACATGAGCCTGCTGACACTCGCCGAGGCGCTCGGGCATTCCTCGGCGAAGGCCGCGCTGAACCAGTCGCTGCGCGAGGAAGAGGCGATGGCGCAATGGATTGCCGACCATATCGCGCCGACCACGTTGCGCTTCGTGGAGCGTAGCGAGGCCGGTGTAACCGCCGGGGTATGATGGAGGCTATGGCAATGAGCAGCGCTACAACGACCACCGACCACGATTTCATCCGCAAATGGGTGGAACAGCGTGGCGGACGGCCGACCAAGGTGAAAGGCACTGAGAGCAAGGACGGCGAAGGCATCCTGCGCATCGATTTCGCCGAACCGGACGAGAAGCTTCAGGAGATACCGTGGGACGAATTCTTCGAAACGTTCGAAGACCGCAAGCTGGCGTTTCTGCATCAGGATAAGCAGGGCGAAAAAACCAGCCGGTTCTTCAAGTTCGT
>DATIMO010000192.1:0-2147 GCA_035475215.1 Acetobacteraceae bacterium
TGGTCCAGATCGATGCTGCGCCCGGTCTCCGCCAGCGCCTGCTTGATCGCGGCAATGGCGGCACCCGCCTGTTCCGGCGTCTCCGGTCCGGCCTGCCAGCCGGTGCCGTGTCGTGCGGTGCGACGGATCGCCGCCTCCGACGAACCGCCGATCCAGATCGGCAGATCCGGCTGTACCGGGCGCGGCGTGATGGAGGCACCCGAAACCCGGAAATGCCGCCCCTCAAAATCGATCGTCTCGCCCGTCCATAGAAGGCGGATAACCTCCAACGCCTCGTCGGTTTTGGCGCCGCGCGTGCGCGTATCGAGGTGCAGCGCAGCCCATTCCGGTGCAACCGGGCTGCCGATGCCGAAGCCGGGCAGCAGCCGTCCTTCCGACAGCACGTCGATCGTCGCGCATTGCTTGGCCACCAGCACCGGGTCGCGCATTGCCAGCGACAGGACATTCACGCCGAACTTGATGTGCCGGGTGCGGCCGGCAATGGCGGCGAGTGCGGTCATGCCTTCCAGGATGGGCGCGCGGCTGATGATGCGGTCGGTCTGCCAGAGCGAGTCCACGCCGCCGGCCTCGCAAAGATCGACGAAGCGCCAAAAACCGGCAGCGCCGTCGAACGGAAACTCCGCGAGGCCCACGCCCGCGGCAATGCTGCGCGCCATGCAGCCCTCCTTGCATGAAGCCGAACCGTACCCGAAGCCCGGGCGGGTTGCGAGCGCGGCAGCACGACGGCAGGATCATCACCGCAGGAGGAATATCCATCCTTTGAGTCAGATCGGCCTGGCCCGGCTCGTCGCCGGCCGTGCATGGGCGTTCGGCAGTGCGGATTTCTGGCGGCTCTGGTATACCGGGCTGATCACGTTCGTGGTCCGCTGGGTGGAGACGCTGGCGGTCGCCGTCTTCGTGTTCCAGCACACGCGCTCGCCTTTTGCGGTCGCCATGATCACCATGCTGCGGCTGCTGCCGATGGGCCTGTTCGGCGCGTTCATCGGCGCGGTTGCCGAGCGCATCGAGCGGCGGACCGCCCTGCTGGCGATGATCCTGATGATGCTCGTCACCGATGCAGGGCTGACGGCGCTGGCCTATGCGGGATGGCTGACGGTGTGGCAGGTGGCGATCGGCTCGTTCGTCAATGGCCTGGCCTGGGCAGCCGATAACCCGGTCCGGCGGGTCGCGATGGGCGAGGTGATCGGCGGCGATCGCATGGGTGCGGCGATGTCGATCGACATCGCCGCAAACAACGGCAGTCGCATGCTGGGGCCGACGATCGGCGGGCTGCTGCTGGCGACGGCCGGTATCGAGGGCGTGTTCTCGCTGGGCGTGGCGCTGTATGCCACGTCATTCGTTGCCACGCTGGGCCTGCGATATCGCAATCGCAGGTTTGCGCCAGTGCGTATTCCTGTGTTGGCGGGAATTGCCGAGGGACTGCGTCTTGCGCGCCAGGATAAGCGGCTGCGCGGCACGCTTGTGGTGACGGTCATCTACAACATCTTCGCCTGGCCGTTCACCAGCATGGTTCCAGTGATCGCACAGGGGCATCTGGGCCTCGGGGCGGCGAGCACCGGCGTGCTGGCCAGCATGGATGGCGTGGGGGCGTTCCTGGGCGCGATGGTGATAGCAGTGGTCGTCCGGCCGCCGCAGTACGCGCGGGTCTATCTCGGCGGGATCATCATCTACTCGGCGATGCTGACGGCCTTCGCGCTGATGCCATCGCCGCTGTCTGCCGGCGCGGCGTTGTTTCTGGAAGGCGCTGGCGGGTCAGGCTACAGCATCATGCAGACCACACTGATCTATCTGTACGCGCCGCCGGAAATGCGCAGCCGCATGCTGGGGCTGTTATCAGTGTGCATCGGCGTGGGACCGATCGGGTTCCTGCATCTCGGGTTGATGGCCAATATTATCGGTGCGCAGTGGGCGACCGTGGTGACCGGAATCGAGGCGCTGGTGGCGCTGGCGCTGACCCGGCCGCTGTGGCGCGCGATTTGATACGGGCCGCACAGCATGGCTGGGCAGCACGCTTCATGACCGGCCCACCGATCCCGTCATCCCCCGGACGTGATGGCCCGGCCCGTAACGCCACCTTCCGTCACGCCGCCTGCACCGTCGTGCCGCGCGCGGCGACAAACTGCCGGACCGCATCCACCTCCGGCCCG
>DATIMO010000193.1:0-2604 GCA_035475215.1 Acetobacteraceae bacterium
CATCACTTAATGTCATCACAGCCCAAAGGCAAGTGGAACAATTTCAGTCACCCACCCTCCCGCGGAGCCGCTGCTCGCCGCAACCGATCGTTGATGGCCATGCCCAACCCGGTCTCCGGCACCGGCATCGCGGCAATGCGCGCAAGACCCCGCGCCTGCGCCGCGGCATCGAGGTGACGCAATCCGCTGAACAGCCGCGCAGCCGCTTCGGTCAGATCACGTCGCGCGCTCAGGTTGAACAGCGCAGCCGCGCCCTGAACCGGCGTGCCGAATGCAAGCAACGCCTCGTCCGGCGATACCTCTTGCGCGTTCAGACGCAACGGAACCAACGGCGCGTAGTGCGACATCAGCATGCCCGGCGATCGAACCTCGCCGCTTCCGCCGCCACATAGCACCGGCCCGGCCACCGCCTGGATCGTGTCCAGCGTTGCGCCGCCGGGTCGCAGCAGACTGGGCCGCTCGCCGGTCAGATCCAGCACGGTGGATTCAACTCCCACCGTGCATACGCCACAGTCCAGCACCGCCGCGATCCGGCCGCCGAGTTCATCCACGACATCCTGCGCCGTGGTCGGACTGACCCGTCCGGACCGATTGGCCGATGGCGCGGCAATTGGTCGCCCCGTTTCGGCGATCAGCGCCCGCGCCACCGGATGCGACGGGACCCGTACGGCGAGCGTATCGAGTCCAGCCCCGGTCAGCAGCGCCACGCGGCTGCCCGGTCGCCGCGGCAGCACCAGCGTCAGCGGACCAGGCCACAACCGCTCTCCGAGCAATTCCGCGACAGGATTGGGCAACACATCGGCGAACGCCGCCGCCGCGTCCGCATAGTGGCAGATCAGCGGATTGAAGCGCGGGCGCTGCTTGGCATCAAAGATCGCGGCAACTGCGCGCGCATTGGTTGCGTCAGCACCCAGCCCATACACCGTTTCCGTTCCGAATGCGACCAGTTCGCCAGCCCGCAGCAGCGCCGCCGCCTGCCGCAGCCCCGCCCGATCCGCCGTCAGCAGCTCCGTCATGCGCAGCCACATAGCGACCCGACCCGGGCATGGCAAAGGCGGCGGCCGCTGATAGACTGATCCCAGACATTTACCCGGAGTTTGCAGGATATGCTCGAAATCGCCTTCGCCAGACCTGAACTGCCGAAAGCCGGCGCGCTGGTACTGTTGGCCGCGGAGGGCGCGCTACCGGCAGGGCTGTGGCAACAGGCGGATGAAGCGACCGGTGGTGCCATTGCCCGCGCGCTCACCGCCGCCGAGTTCAACGGCGCGAAGGGCAAGACGTGCACCATCCTGGCCCCCGGCGCCGGCCTGTCACGGGTCATTGCCGTCGGCCTGGGCAAGCCGGCCGAGCTGGACCAGCTCGGGCTGGAACAAGCTGCCGGCCATGCGATCACCGCGCTTGCCCGCGACCAGCAGGCCGCTATCGCCGCCGATACGCTCGGCGCCGAGCAGTCAGCGCAGGCAGCGCTTGGCGCCGTGCTGCGCGCCTATCGTTTTGATCGCTACCGCACCAAGGAGAAGCCGGACGAAAAGCCGAAGCTGAATCGACTGGCGGTGCTGACCGGGGATCCGGCAAAGGCCGATGCCGCCTGGCAGAAGCTGAAAGCCACCGCCGAGGGCGTGTTTCTGTCGCGGGATCTGGTCAGCGAACCGCCGAATGTGCTGACCCCGATCGAAACCGCCGAACGCTGCCGAAAACTGGCGGAACTCGGGGTCGATGTGCAGGTGTTCGGACCCGACGACATGCGCCGGCTTGGTTTCGGCGCGCTGCTCGGCGTGGCCCAGGGCAGCGCCAACGACCCGAGGATGGTGGTGATGCGGTGGAATGGCACCGGACGCGATGGCGGCAAGCCGGTCGCGTTCGTCGGCAAAGGCGTCACGTTCGATACCGGCGGCATCAGCATCAAGCCGGCCGGCGGCATGGAGGACATGAAGTGGGACATGGCCGGTGCCGGCACGGTCATCGGGCTGATGGCCGCGCTGGCCGGACGCAAGGCGAAGATTGATGCGGTGGGCCTGGTCGGATTGGTGGAAAACATGCCATCCGGCACCGCCCAGCGGCCCGGCGACGTGGTGAAAAGCGCCTCCGGTCAGACCATCGAGGTCATCAACACCGATGCGGAAGGCCGACTGGTACTCGCGGATGTCCTTTGGTACTGCCAGGACCGGTTCGATCCGCAGTTCATGGTCGATCTCGCCACCCTGACCGGCGCGATCATCGTCTCGCTGGGTCATGAGCATGCCGGGTTGTTCAGCAACAACGACGAACTGAGCCAGCGTCTGGAAGCCGCCGGCCGGAGCACGGGTGAGAAGGTCTGGCGCATGCCGATGGGAGAAGCGTACGACAAGCTGATCAAGTCTGAAATCGCCGACATGAAGAATATCGGCGGCCGGCCCGGCGGATCGATCAGTGCGGCGCAATTCATCCAGCGTTTTGTCAATGACAAGCCTTGGGCGCATCTGGACATCGCCGGGATGGCGTGGGCGACGAAGGACGCGGCCTGCGTGCCGAAGGGTGCGACGGCATTCGGTGTGCGGTTGCTCGACCGCCTGGTTGCCGAGCATTATAAAACCAAGTGACCGAGATCGGCTTCTATCACCTGAC
>DATIMO010000194.1:0-7454 GCA_035475215.1 Acetobacteraceae bacterium
GGGCACCGCCGCGCGTGCCCAGCACCTGCTGGACGGCGGCATGGGCGGCGAGAAGTTCATCGCAGCGATCGATGCCGGTACGCTGCCGCGGGTTGTGTTTTACAAGCCGCAGGGAAATCTGAACGAGCACGCGGGTTATACCGATATTGAATCGGGGGATCGGCACATCGCCGACGTGATCGCGCATCTGGAGCGCAGCCCGCAATGGGCACACATGCTGGTGGTGGTGACCTATGACGAGAACGGTGGGTGGTGGGATCACGTGGCACCGCCGAAAGCAGACCGCTGGGGACCGGGGACGCGCATTCCGGCAGTCATCATCTCACCCTATGCGAAGCGAGGCACGGTCGATCACACGCAATATGACACCGATTCGTTCTTACGCTTCGTTACCGAGCGGTTCGGGTTGCCGGAATTGCCGGGACTGAAGTTACGCGACGATTCGCTGAAAGCGCACGGCGAACCGCCGATGGGTGATCTTACGGCGGCGTTGGATCTGACGCGCTGAGACCACTGGTTGCATTCGTTGTATCCGGCAGTTCCGGGAAACGCTGCCGCAGTACCTGATAGGCTTGCTCTATCGCGCGCCCGCCATCGGGAAGCCGGCCCGGCGCATCGAAGATCGTATCGAGGATGCGATGCTTGAGGTAGAAGCGCCATGAAACCGGGATCTCGGCCAGAATTCGGGTAAGCGCGGCGTAGCGCTCCGGTGTCATGATCGCTTCATATGCCGCACGTCCAGGGCCTGGATCGAAGTGATGCCCATTCGGACGCTGCCGCATGCGTGCGCGCAGTGATTCGGTCGCCGCCAGATCGGCTTCGCCGTCGCGGATCACGACACCGTACCGCTCCCGCGCGGATTGGGTCGAAATGAAGCCGGCGCGCACATCGTGCAGCACGAGATCCAGGTTGCGATCCCAGGCTGGACCGTATCCACCGCCGCCCGATCCCTGCACACGCAGGATATCGCCAGGTTCCAGTGGCACGACATCGGCGTTGCCCAGCTCCTGTTCCGTCTTAAAGCCGGGGTTGCGGGTGAAACGAGAGCTGTTTCCTGCTTCGCCGCCGCACACACCCCAGGCAGCGAATCGGCTGCGGTCCCGGTTGCGTGCCGTCACCACGGTGTGCGGCGCGAAGACCTGGAATTCCATCAGCGTGCCGCAACCGCCGCGGAACCGGCCGGGTCCACCGGAGTCCGGCACCAGCCCGTATTGGCGCATGCGGATAGGCACCTCGGATTCGATAATCTCCACCGGCGTGTTGCGCAGGAAGCAGGTGTTCGCGCCAGAGCCCTCCGAGCCGTCGATCGTGGCGCTGCCTCCGGCGCCACCACCGACCGGGCCGATCGAGGCCAGTACGCTTCGGTTGTCACGTGTCGTCGTGTTGACGTTGATGATGGCCAGACCGCCGGCAGGGCTGGCCGCGAGCCGATCCGGCAGCGCCAGCGAAAATGCGCCGAACGTCACCTGCATCAAGGTCAGGCAGGTCAGGCTACGCATCCCCACAGCGGCTGGCGATTGCGGGTTGAGCATGGTGCCCTCCGGCAACACGCAACGGCACATCCGCAGGATCCCGGCGTTCAACACCAGCCGCGGATCGAGCGTGTACAGCACGTACACAAGTCCCACTGTCGCCAGCACGTGGCGTTCCCGCCCGCCGGTTGGAATGTTCAGCGACGAGTGCACCTGCGGGTCGGTGCCGGTGTAGTCCAGCACGAGTTCGTCACCGCGCACCTGCACGGTCAGGGCGATGCGCAGCGGATAACCTCCGGCCGAATCCTCATCGGCGTACTCATCGAAGAAATAGTCGCCATCGGGAATGTCACGAACGATCGCGCGGGCCTGTGCTTCCGCATAGTCCAGCAGTGCGTACATGCCGCGCGAAAGCTGATCGACGCCGAGCCGCGCGATCATGTCATGCAGCTTGCGTTCGCCGGTGTTGACGGAGGCGATCTGGGCATGGAGGTCGCCCATGTTCTGGTCCGGCGCGCGGACGTTCAGGCGCAACAGGTTCAGCAGCTTTTCGTCGATCCGGCCTTCATGCATCAGTTTGCTGGGCGGGATGCGGATGCCTTCCTGGTGGATCTCGGTCAGGGTACGCGACAGGCTGGCGGGGACGGCGCCGCGCATATCGGTGTTGTGGATGTGTCCGGCCACGAAGCACACGATGCGGCCGGCGTGGAACACCGGTTTCCAGATATGGATATCCGGCGTGTGGGTGGCGACGAAGCCGCTATAGACGTCGTTGGTGATGCAGATATCGCCTTCGCGGTAGTCGTCGAACTGGCGAATCGCCGAGCCATAGTCGAGGCCAACATACCAGGTGGCGCCAAGGGTTTTGGGGGATGCGAAGGTCAGACCTTCGGGCGTCAGCAGGCCGCAGGAGAAGTCTTCGGTTTCTTTCACGAAGGTCGAGTGTGCGGTGCGCATCAGCGTGTAGGCCATTGCCTCCGCCGCGGCAGCGCAGTAGTTGGCGAAGATCTGCAACGCGGCTCCGTCGCCGGTCATGTCGTGGGTCCTTCGGCTCGCGTGTGGATGTGAATGTTGCCGTAGTCGTCAATCCGGGTGGTGAAGCCCGGCAGGATGCAGGTGGTGGAATCGGATTGAGTGACGATTGCCGGACCGGCAAAGCCGGGGCCAGCGCGGAGGGTCGCGCGATCGAATAGCGGCACATCTCGCCAGTCGCCGTCGAGCCACACGCGCGCCTCGCCGGACCGCTCGGGCGGGCGGTCCGCACGATCGATGCGGGCAAGCTGGGGTTTGGGAATTACTCCGGCCGCGACCACACGCAACGCCACCACCTGCACCGCCGCGGACGGATCGGCATAGCCATAAACCTGCTGATGGCGCGCATGGAAGGCGTTCGCGATCTGCTGCACCTGTTGGTGCTCGAACCAGCTTGCTTCGAGCGCGGTTTCGATCTCGAAGGATTGCCCTTTGTAGCGAAGTTCTGCTGATACCTGGATTGCCACGGGTCCGTCGTAACTCTGTTCCGAGCGCAACCAGCGTTCGCCGCGCACCCGCAGCGCGCGCAGGGATGCAGCAAGCTTCGGCATGGCACCAGGGAGCAGGTCCACATAAACGGTGTGGACGAAGTCGTTCTTCAGATCGGCGATCAGCCCGCCCAGTGCGCTCAGCACGCCGGGAGTGGTCGGCACCACTATGTGCCGCATGCCGAGTTCATTGGCAATGAAGCACGCCATCATCGGGCCGGCGCCGCCGAAGGGAAGCAGTGAGAAGCTGCGCAGATCGATGCCGTGCCGGGACACGACCCCGCTGACGCCCGTGTACATGCCAGATACAGCGACATCGATGATCGCGGCCGCCGTTCGGTGCACGTCCTGCCCCAGTCGCCGCGCCAAAGTATCGACCGCGCGGCGGGCCGCATCCCGATCCACGCGGACCGCGTCATAGCCGAGCGCCGCGTGACCGATCCAGCCATTCACCGCAAAGGCATCAGTCACTGTCGGCCGTTCGCCCCCGCGGCCATAGCATGCCGGCCCTGGCGATGAACCAGCGCTTTCCGGCCCGACCTTCAGCACGCCATGTTCATCCACCGAGGCGATCGAGCCGCCGCCGTCGCCGATGGATGTGACCGACACCGACGGAATGAACACCTGGAAATCGCCGATGAACTCGCCCGTTCCGAATTGCGGCGCGCCGTCAGCGATCAACGCCAGGTCGGCGCTGGTGCCGCCGATATCGAGGCTCAGGCAGTCCTTCAGACCGGCGAGTTGGGCGACATAGCTGGCACCGATCACGCCCGAGGCCGTGCCGGAGAACACCATCTGGATGCAATCGCTCTTCGCCTGTGCGGCGCTCATCACACCGCCGTTCGACTTGGTAACAAGCAGGTCCGGTTGCACCCCGATCGATCGCAGTGCCGTCTGCAACGAATCGAGATAGCGGGAGATGCGCGGCTGCACATAGGCGCTGACCACGGCAGTGATGGTGCGCTCGTATTCGCGGATGATCGGCCAGACCTCGGCGGAGCAGAAGACCCGCAGGCCCGGTGCCATGCGCTCGACGACGCAGCGCATGTGTTGCTCGTGGGCAGGGTTGCGATACGCGTGAAGGAACGCAATCACGGCACCCTCGCAGCCGGCGGCAAGGGCATGGCGCACCGCCTGTTCCGCCGCGGCTTCGTCAAGTTCCGTTTCAACCTGCCCGTCCGCGCCGATCCGTTCGGTGACACCGAACACGTGCTCGCGCGGGATCAGCACCGGCGGCCGGCGCGACAGCAGGTTGTACATGTCGGCGATCTTCAGCCGGGCCATCTCCAGAACGTCTTCGAAGTGGCGGGTGGTGAACAGCGCCAGGCGGGGGCCTTTGCGCTGGATAACGGTGTTCACGCCAACGGTGGTGCCATGGGTGAAATACGAAACGTCCTGCGGGCGGATGCCGTGGGCGTCGGCCAGCAGGCGCATGCCCTCGATCACTTCCTGGCCAGGATGATCGGGACGGGAGAACACCTTCAGCGATGCCAGCAGGCCGGTTGTTTCGTCAAACGCCACAAAGTCGGTGAACGTGCCGCCTATATCGACACCGATCCGAATGCCCACGAAACTGCCTTTCAAAGATATATGCTGCGCACGATGTCTTCCTCGGAAACCGCGCCGCTGGTGTCATGGCGCTGGAACACCCGTCCGTCCCGCAGGATCAAGAAACTGTCCGCGACCGCCAGTGCCAGCCGGATATTCTGCTCGACGATCATCATGGTAACCCCACGCTGCTTCAGCGCCATCATGATCGCCGCGATTTCACGTATGAAGGCCGGCGCCAGGCCGCCGGACGGTTCGTCCAGCAACAGGATGCGCGGTCGGCCCATCAGCGCCCGGCCGATCGCCACCATCTGCTGCTCGCCGCCCGACATCAGTTGAACCGCCTGGTGTTTTCGTTCCGCCAGACGCGGGAAGGATGCATAGACCCCGTCCAGCAGGTCGCTGACGGAACCACCCCGGACCCAACTGCCGAGGCGCAAATTCTCCTCCACCGACATGTCCGGGAACAGGTCGCGCGATTGGGAGACCTGCACGATGCCGTGCCGGAACATCTGATGCGGAAGTCGACCGGACAGTTCGCGCCCGTCCAGCAGGATCGAGCCGGCCCAGGGCCGGACGAAGCCGCTAACGGCGTTCAGGCATGTCGATTTTCCGCTTCCGTTCGCGCCCAGCAACGCGACGACCTCACCCGCGTGTACCGCGAAATCCACGCCGAACAATATCTGCTTGTTCGAGTATCCGGCGGTGATGCCGCTGACCGATAGCAGGGCGTCAGGCATGCCCGAGATACGCTTCCAGCACGTTGCGATCGGTACGAATCTCCTGTGGGGACCCGTCTGCCACCTTGCGCCCGTAGTTCAGCACGACAACGCGATCGGAGATGTCCATCACCAGTTCGATTGCATGCTCGATCAGCAGGATACCGATCCGCCTGTCGCGCGCCAGACCGCGGATGATCGTGCCGAGCTGCTGACGCATTGCCGGTGCCAGCCCGACCGCCGGTTCATCGAGCAGCAGCAGCGGCGGATTGGTCGCGATAGCGCGGACGATTTCCACCATTCGCTGCTGTCCGCCCGAGAGCGATTTCGCCGGCTGGTTGGCGACATGGGTCAGATCCATCAACGCGAGCAGCTGCCGCGCCCGAGCGGTTGCATCATTTTCGGCCCGGGCCGAACGCGGGCTGCCAAGCAAGGTACCGAAGAAATCGCTGCCGACCTGTCCATGCATTCCGACCAGCACATTCTCCAAAACAGTAAGATCGCCGAACAATCCGCCATTCTGGAACGTGCGGCGGACGCCTCGGCCGGCGATTTCGTGCGGTGTGAGGCCCTGGATGGGCCGGCCGCGGTAAAGCACACGTCCCGATATCACCGGCACGTAACCTGCTATGGCATTGAACAGGCTGGTTTTCCCAGCGCCGTTCGGCCCGATCAGTGCGCAGATCTCGCTTTCCTGCACCTGTAACGAGACCTCGTTGACCGCAATCAACCCGCCGAAGCGGACGGTCAGGTCGGATACATGCAGCAGGGATTGTGCCTTATTCACGGTGATAGCGGTCCTGGAATACCGGGTGCAGCCGGGCCAGCAGGCTGACCAGCCCGTTCGGCAGGAACAGGATCACCAACACGATCAGTAGACCGAACACCAGTTCCTGAAACCCAGGAAAGTTCGCGAAGATCTGCGGCGTGGCCGTGATGACCACAGCGCCGATCACCGATCCGATCAGGCTTCCAAGCCCGCCCACCATGATGATGCCGAATTCCAGGATCAACTCCTGCAGGTCGAATGAAACCGGCGTGAGATGGCCGACCAGTGCCGCGAACATCGCCCCGCCGATGCCGACGACAAAACCGCTGTAGACGAAGCACAGCACGATATAGCGGTTGGTCGGGATTCCCATCGCCGCAGCCGCCGCTTCATTGCCCTTTATGGCCAGAAAGGCACGGCCGAAACGCGTGCGCAGCAGACGGTCCGTTAACGCGACCACCAGCACGACCAACCCAAGAAATACATAGAACTGGCGTCCCTCGGTGGACAACGGCCATCCCAACAGATCGGCCGGCGGGACCGCCATTCCCATCGATCCGCCCGTAAGCGGTTCCCAGCGGATATAAATCCAGCGCATCAGTTCGCCGAACGCGAGTGTCATGATGGCGAGGTAGAACGAACGCACACCGCGCAATGCCGGGATGCTCGCGGCACAGCCGGCGATGCCGCCCATGATGCCGGCAGGGATGATCGTAGCCCACCACGGCCATCCGACTTGCAGCATCAGCACCCCGGTCGTGTAGGCACCGATCCCGAACAATGCCACGTTCGAGAACGCCAGCAGGCCAAGGTTGCCGACCACCAGATTGAACCCCACGCCCACCGGCACGTACATCAGCATCATGTTGACGACGTATTGCTGATACTGGTTCAGGAAGGCGGGCAGCGGCAGCAGCAGGATCGGCACCAGCCAGAACACGCGCCGTGTCCGGATCGACGGTGCGCGCCCGGCGTCGCGCCCCATCTCGCCCATATCGTTGCTCACACGCGGACGATCAGTGGCCGGCCAAACAAGCCGCTCGGACGGATCAGCAGGACCAGGATCGTGGTCAGATAGGCGGTGATATCGATGAAGACGGTACCAACGTAGAAACCCAGCACCTTCTGCAACACTCCCAGCAGTATGCCGCCGATCACCGAACCATACAGCGAGCCGAATCCCCCCAGGGTCATCGCCGCGAAACCCTGGATCAGCACCCACTGCCCCATATCGGGGGTGAGCGGAACGATCAGCGCAACCAGCACGCCGCCGATCGCCCCCAAGGCGGCCCCGGCGCCCCATGCTGCGGCATGGAATGCCCGTACATTGATGCCGACCAGCGCGGCCCCACGCTCACTCTGGAACACGGCCTGGATGATGCGGCCGATCGGCGTCGCGTGAAAGACGGTGAACAGAACGGCCAGC
>DATIMO010000195.1:0-4436 GCA_035475215.1 Acetobacteraceae bacterium
GGAGGCAGGTCGATGCGCACGACCCTCGCTTTGGATGACGAGTTGGTGGGTAAGGCCCAGGCCTTCACCGGCCTCAGGGAGAAACCTGCCCTGGTGCGGGAGGCGTTGAAGGCCCTGATCGAACGGGAAAGTGCTCGCCGATTGGCGCGGTTGGGCGGCAGTGAGCCGGATTTGGTATTCCCGCCGCGCCGGCGTCCGCGCCCTGAGTGGTGCTTTGCAGGACTTGCCGCAAGCCGTTGTCGCCACGGATCGGGAAGCGCTGGATTTCATCGAGCGGCAGCGGCTGTTTGGTTTCGGGATCGGGTACGTGGACGCGCATCTGCTGGCGGCGGTCAGGCTTACGCCGGGCGCGGCGCTATGGACGCGTGATCAGTGTTTGCACCAGGCGGCGGTGCAGCTGGTATGGCGGTGGCCGAGGCGAACGTGGAGGCGAACGGCTGACGGATGGACGCCGCGTCCGTGGGGTTGCTATAGCACGACCGAGGAGGGATGGCCGAGCGGCTTAAGGCGCACGCTTGGAAAGCGTGTGTACGTGCAAGCGTACCGTGGGTTCGAATCCCACTCCCTCCGCCCCGGCACTCCTGCCGATGACCTGATCGGCCGGCTTGACATGCCTGGACCGATCAGCAATTGCATGGTGCAGCCTCTGATAGAGGCAGCCTGGAGCCAGCCGATTCGATGGGTTGCCCCAGGCTGAAAGTCTGCCATGGATATGGATACCGTCATCCGCGATCTTACCACTGTCGATAACAGGCTGCCGAAGACGCCGCTCCGTTTCGCCCGCGACAACTGGGAAGCGGCCAGAACGCCGTTTCTTGAATTGCTGACCCGCTGCGCCGACGGCACTGATCGCTCTCGGGCGACGCAGGACGCCTTGTTCTACATTATTCATCTGCTCGGTGAACGGCGTGAGGCTGGAGCGTTCTCGCCACTGTGTCGGCTGTTGGAAGACGGCGCGCTCAGCGAATCGATTCTCGGCGATGCGATAACCGAGCATCTCTGCGGCGTGCTTATCAGCATATATGATGGTGACCCGAGCGGCTTGAAGAAGGTCATCGAATCAACAACCGCCGAGGAGTTCACTCGCGCCGCGGCGCTTAGCGCGATGGCATATCTCACGCGAACCGGAGCGCTCACGGATGAGCCCGCCATATTGGCCGCAACGATCCGTGCCCGTGCGGGAGCGGCAAGAAATACAAGAAATGCTGTCTCCAATAGCGAACACCGTGTTCCCACGGCCACCGCGAACCATCGTCCCAGGGACCTGACGAAATGCCACTCCGCTACGACCTTATCCTCCGCGACGCCACGGTGTTCGACGGCACCGGTGCGTCCCGTTTCAAAGCCGATATTGCCATCTCCGGCGACCGTATCAGCGCGGTCGGTGACCTCGCCTCCGCCAGCGCCGATCGCGAGGTGATCGCCACCGGCAACGCGGTCGCTCCCGGTTTCATCGACGCGCATACCCACGACGATCGTGCGGTGCTGTGCGGGCCGGACTGCATGCTGTGCAAGATGTCACAGGGCGTGACCACTGTGGTGGTCGGCAATTGCGGCATCAGCCTGTCGCCTGTACGCATGCGCAGCCGTCCGGTGCCGCCGCTCGATCTTCTCGGCGATGAAAGCTGGTGGAGCTTCGGCAGCTTCGGCGAGTATGCAGACCGGCTAGCGCGCGAACCGTCGCCGGTGAATACCGTGGCGCTGATCGGACATATGTCGTTGCGCGTGGAAGCGATGCACGGAGACACGCAGCGCCCGGCAACCGACAAGGAAGCCGAGCACATGTGCCGCCGGTTGACCGCAGCTCTGGCCGAAGGCGCCTCCGGCTTTTCCACCGGTCTCTATTACCCGCCCAACATGATGGCGCCGACCGACGAGGTGATCGCGGTCGCCGAGGCATTGCGCCATGCCGGAGGGCTCTACGTCACACATATGCGCGACGAAGCCAATGACGTGCTGGTCTCGATCGAAGAGACGCTGAAGATCGGACGAGCGGTGAACGCTCCGGTCGTGATCAGCCACCACAAATGTGCAATGCCGGAGAATTACGGACGCTCGGTCGAGACGCTGCCGCACATTGAAGCGGCGGCACGCGGGCAACGGGTGGATTTCGACGTATATCCCTACGCCGCCGGATCGACCGTGCTGATGCCGAAGCGGCTGCGCCCGGACGTACCGGTGCAGATCACCTGGTCCGTACCGCATCCCGAGATGGCCGGGCGGATGCTGGACGACATCGCCGCGGAATGGAAAGTTGGCGCGCGCGAGGCGGCGGAACGTCTGCTTCCTGCAGGGGCGATTTTCTTCCAGATGGATGAGGCGGATGTGTGCCGGATCATGGCGCACCGATTGGCGATGATCGGCAGCGACGGGCTGCCACATGATGCGTTTCCGCATCCGCGACTGTGGGGCACGTTCCCGCGCGTGCTGGGGCATTACGCGCGGGACCTTGGATTGTTCAGCATGGAACAAGCGGTGCGAAAGATGACCGGGCACACCGCGGAGGTGTTCGGGCTGCCCGATCGCGGCGTGATCCGCGCCGGCGCGTATGCCGACCTGGTGCTGTTCGATCCGGCGACGGTCCGAGATGCGGCGGATTTCAAGGAACCGACCAAGCCGGCAGAAGGCATCCTGGAAACCTGGGTGAATGGCCAGTCGGCTTTCGTGCGCAGTCGGGGGGCGACGGCGACGCAGACGGGGCGGTTGGTGACGCGCGGGCGGGGGTGATTGAAACGTTTGCCGCCCGCCTGGCGTTTTGGCCGCGACCGAAACCCAAACCCAGGAGACAGCGCGATGCGCAACGGCAGACTTTGGATCACTGCGGCGTTTATTACCGGCCTCACCCTGCCGGCGCTAGCCGCCGGCCCCACGCCGGAGACCGTGCAGAAGAATGGATCCAATTCGACCGGGAGCCTATTTCCGAAGAACCAGCCCGTGCCCCCCTTCGCAGTCTCCGGCGCCAATAACGAGCAGGGCGGGGTCGGCAATGGCCATGCGGAACCCAATGCCGGTGCCACGGGGCTAAATGGATCGGGTGGATCCTCGACCGGGTGGGCCGCGCCAGCCTACAAAAACGGCAGCGTTCAGCGCTGACGCCAGCAGCGTCACCCCTCCCCCTGCCTCAACCCTTCCAGCAATGACGCCGCCAGCGATCGCGTCACCGCCCCGCCAGCCGCCAACGACGCACGATCCAGCCGGGCAGCAGCCTCGCGCAGCGCCCCCGGCGTGCGCGGTAGCCGCAGCCTGATCCAGTCCTGCAGGCAAGCCGGAACCTGCACACGATCTGCCAGCAGGCGGGCGAACAGCGCCTTCAGCAGTGAGTCCTCCGCCGGTCCGATCTCCACCGCGGTCACTGCGCGCAAGCGACTGGCCAGATCGGGCAAGCAGGCTCGCCATCGCGCGGGCGCCTGCCGGGCCGCCAGTAGAACCGGCAGGCCAGCTTCGGCGGCGGCATTCAAAATGTGCAGCAGAACCGTCGGCTCCGGCACCGCGTCGGCATCATCGATCGCCAGCGCGGTTGTGGGCGGGTCCTGCCGCAACACCGGGCCACAGAGATAACGGCCCCCGACGCGTCCAACCCAGTGATGCAACAGGTGGGTCTTGCCGCATCCCGCGTCGCCCCAGATCGCCAGCCGTCCGCCGGGCCAGTCACCGGCGCGGGCCAGCCACGTCAGCGCGGCGGCATTGGAGGCTGCTTCGAGGAAATCGCCGGCAAACTCGGGGCGATGGATGAATGGCAGAGGAAGCTGACGAGTATCCGGCACAGCGCCTCAGTCGTCGGTCACGCGGTCTCCGGCCCTGCCAATGGTCCGGCCAGCCAGGAACGGGGTCCGGCGATCACACGATCCAGGCTCCAGGCGCCACCGCCGGCAAACGCGAGGTACAAAAACGCGAAACAGTACAGAATCGCCAGTTCGCCGCCGTTCAGGACAGGAAAGGCCGCTTTCGGCGCATGCGACATGAAATACGCGAAGGCCATCTCCCCCGACATGATGAAGGCGGCTGGCCGGGTGAGCAGCCCCACACAGACCAGAATTCCGCCGATCGTCTCGATCAAGCCGGCGACGAGATAAAGCCCGACCACATGGCCGGGGAACGGAGCCGGAAACCCGAACAGCTTCATCAGCCCGTGCTGGAGAAACAGCAACCCGGCAACAATGCGCAACACGCTCAGCACATTCGCCTGCCAGGGATGAGAGTACGCCGTATCAGACATCGATCGCCCTCCTGTTCAGTGCCCCGAGGGGGGCGGGTCGAGATAAAGTGGGCTCTGCATGTATCTCCGCAACCAGAAGCGGCACAGCACGCCGATCGTGGCCGCAACCGGCACCGCCAGCATGACTCCCAGGAAACCGAACGCGGCACCTCCTGCAAACAGCGCGAAAATGACCCAGACGGCCGGCAGCTCGACCCGATCGCCGAGGAAACGCGGGTAG
>DATIMO010000196.1:0-5000 GCA_035475215.1 Acetobacteraceae bacterium
GCGATCGTCTCGGCGCGCTGCATCAGATCGGCGTGCGGGACAACTTCGTTGATCAGGCCGATGCGCAAGGCTTCCTGGGCGTCGAAGGGTTCGTCGGTGAGCAGGATCTTCATCGCATCGACATAACGGAGCTGGCGGATCAGCAGGCTGGCGCCGGGCCCGTGGCCAAGCCAACCCTGGCTGATGAGGGCGAATCTGAATCGCGCATGCTCGATGCTGGCGATGCGGATGTCGGTCGATGACAGCAGGATGTACAGACCGGCGCCCGCGGCCCAACCGTTGATGGCGGCGATCACCGGCTTCCAGACCTGAGGGTAGTGGTCGCCCATCCGGCCATCCACACCGGTCTTCTGGCCATGCACGGTGCCCGCAAGCGGCCAGAAGATGCGCTGGGTTCGCAGATATTCGCGATCTTCTGTCGTCAGGTCCGGGCGCGGCGCGAGGTTGTGGCCGCCGCAGAAGTGGCGATCACCGGCACCGGTCAGAATGGCGCATCGGATCTCCCGGTCTTCCCACAGATCGATCCAGGCCTGCGCGATCTCATCCGAGGTGGCCTTGTCGAGGATGTTGGCCTTGTCGGGATTGTTCAGCGTGATGTAAGCGACGCCGTCGCGTTTGATGTAGTCGATGGCCACGCGCTGTGCTCCGCTCGATACGGCGGAGGACAATGCGCCGGGGCGCGAGCGAGTCAAATCGCATTGGGTTTTCGGAATGGTCGGGCATCACCAGTGTGATTTCGGTGCAAGCGGGACGGTGGACGGTTTCGAGCTGCGTGCAGTCAAGCAAGAAAGTTAAACCACGGAGGCCCGGAGGCACGGAGAAGAAATTCTTGCGCTTCTCGCGCTCTCTCGCCGGCGACTATCCCCGGTCGCGCGCAGCGTAAAAAAGGGGGCGTCTCCGTGGCTTGGAGGCTCCATGGTGAAGCGCTCCACCTGATCGGCGAACCGGCACAGCCACGAAGATATGTGACGACGCGAATTGGAGCACTTGAGAGATTGGCGTCCGACGGTTCCGGTTGCGAATCGGGCGCATCTTGGTGCGTATGCGCCTTCGCGGGAAGGACGGCGGTGGCGAGGATCAAGCCGGCCTGCTTGCACCGCTGCGGGGCTTCGCGCATGGTGCCGCGCCCCACGAACCAGGCTTAACGGCCGCATGGATTGAAGGATCGAACGGATGCGCCTTGCGGTGCTGAAGGAACGCCGCGCGTCCGAGACGCGCGTGGCCGCGACGCCGGAAACCGTGAAGCGGCTGTCCGGGCTCGGACTGACGGTCGTGGTCGAGACGGGTGCCGGTTTGTCATCTTCCATCGTGGATCAGGAATTTAGCGCGGCGGGGGCCGAAATCGCTGCTGATCCTTCGTCGGCTCTGGCGGACGCGGGTATCGTGTTCGCTGTGGGACTGCCTCCGCCGGAGGTTCTGACGCTGATTCCCCGTGGCGCGCTGCTGGTCTGCATCGCCGGAGCGTTCAATGAACCCAGTGCGGTGGCGGCCCTGGCCGAAGCGGGGATCGACACCGCGGCCATGGAGTTGCTGCCGCGCATCACCCGCGCACAGTCGATGGACGTGCTGTCGTCGCAGGCCAATCTCGCAGGCTACCGTGCGGTGATCGAATCGGCGGCGGCGTTCCAACGCGGCTTTCCGATGATGATGACTGCGGCCGGAACCGTGCCGCCGGCGCGGCTGTTCGTGATCGGCGCAGGCGTGGCGGGGTTGCAGGCCATCGCGACGGCTCGCCGGCTGGGCGCGATTGTTTCGGCGACGGATGTGCGACCGGCCGCGAAGGAGGAGATCCGATCGCTCGGCGCCAGCTTCGTCGGCGTGGAAGATGCCGAAACCGCGGCGCAGACCGGTGCCTACGCGCGCGACATGAGCGAGGAATTCCGCCGCAAGCAGGCGGAACTTATGGCCACCACGGTGGCGAAGAACGACATCATCGTCTGCACAGCGCTGGTGATGGATCGCCGGGCACCGGTGATCGTGACCGAGCCGATGGTCGCCAGCATGCGCGCGGGCAGCGTCATCATCGATCTCGCGGCCGATGCAGGCGGCAACTGCGCGGCGACGATACCGGGCGAGCGCACGGTGACGCAGAACGGGGTTTCCATTCTGGGTTACTACAACTGGCCGGGGCGGATCCCCGTGGCGGCCAGTTCGCTCTATGCACGCAATCTGCTGACGTTTCTGTCCAGCTTCTGGGACAGCAGTACGAAGGCGCCGAACCTGCCGCCGGACGATGACATCGTGAAAGGCGTCATGCTGACCCGCGCGGGGCAGATCGTACATCCGCAATTCGTTCCGCAGCAGAGCCAGGCCGCCTGAGCACCGGAGACCGCGCATGAACCCGACGACCCAACCCGTAACCGGTGGGCTGGCCGACGAAGCCGCTCGACTCGCAGATCAGGCGCATGCGCTGGCGGCACATGCCGCATCGCTCGCTGCTGCTCCGGCCGCATCGTTCACCTATGCGGGGATTCCCTTCATCTATCTATTCGCGATCTTCGTGATGGCCTGCTTCGTGGGGTATTACGTCGTGTGGAATGTGACCCCCGCGCTGCACTCGCCGCTGATGGCAGTCACCAACGCGATCAGTTCGGTCATCGTGGTGGGAGCCATGCTGGCCACCGGACTGGCACTGTCGCGCTGGTCGCGCGGCTTCGGGTTCGTCGCGGTGATGCTGGCCTCGGTGAACATTTTCGGCGGCTTCCTGGTGACGCACCGGATGCTGTCGATGTTCCGCCGCAAGCAATAGGGCCGCGCTGTGCTTTCTCCTGAACTGACCGCGTTCTTCTATCTGGTCGCCGCCGTGCTGTTCGTGCTGGCGCTGCGTGGCCTGTCGAGTCCGGTCACGTCGCGCCAGGGCAACCGGCTCGGCATGATCGGAATGCTGGTGGCCGTGCTCGCCACGCTGATCGGCCAGGACATGTGGGCGAGCGGCTACGGGCTGATCATTCTGGGCATCATCATCGGCGGATCGATCGGCGTGTTCATCGCCATGCGCATCCAGATGACCGCCCTGCCGCAGCTTGTTGCGGCGTTCCACTCGCTGGTCGGTCTGGCGGCGGTATTCGTTGCCGCGGCGGCGCTGAACGCGCCGGAGGCGTTCGACATCGGCACGCCGGGGAACATATACGCCGAAAGCCTGATCGAGATGTCGATCGGGCTGGCGATCGGCGCGATCACCTTCAGCGGGTCGGTGATCGCGTTCAGCAAGCTGCAGGGCATCATGAAGGGGGCGCCGATCACGTTCCCCATGCAGCACCCGATCAATCTGGCGCTGGGCGTGCTGGCGATCATTCTGATCGCGGTGTTCGTGGTTACTGGCAGCCAGGCGGTGTTCTGGTTGCTGGCCTTCCTGTCGTTCGGGCTCGGGTTCCTGATCATCATCCCGATCGGCGGCGCCGACATGCCGGTGGTAATTTCGATGCTGAACAGCTACTCGGGCTGGGCGGCGTGCGGCATCGGCTTCACCATCCAGAATCTCGGGTTGATCATCACCGGCGCGCTGGTCGGCGCGTCCGGCGCGATCCTGTCCTATGTGATGTGCAAGGGGATGAACCGCAGCATCCTGAACGTGCTGTTGGGCGGATTCGGATCGGAAGGCGCGGTGGCCGGGCCGGCGGGCGCGGGGGCGGCGGACCGCACGGTGAAAAGCGGCAACGCCGAGGACGCGGCGTTCATTCTGAAGAACGCCACCAAGGTGATTGTCGTGCCTGGTTACGGCATGGCGGTGGCGCAGGCGCAGCACGCGTTGCGAGAAATGGCGGACGTGCTGAAGCGCGAAGGCGTGGATGTGAAATATGCCATCCACCCGGTGGCGGGGCGGATGCCGGGGCACATGAACGTGCTGCTGGCTGAGGCCAATGTGCCGTATGACGAGGTGTTCGAACTGGAGCAGATCAACAACGAATTCGCCACCGCTCAGGTGGCGTATGTGATCGGTGCGAACGACGTGACCAACCCGGCGGCGAAGACCGACCGGACCTCCCCCATTTACGGCATGCCGATCCTGGAGGTCGAGAAGGCGGGTACGGTGCTGTTCGTCAAGCGGTCGATGGCGTCCGGTTACGCCGGGGTGGAGAACGAGCTGTTCTTCCGGCCGAACACGATGATGCTGTTCGGCGATGCGAAGAAGATGACTGAGGAGATTGTGCAGGCGTTGGGGCGGTAACGACCCTCACCTGCGGCGCGCTGTGCCGCGCACTGTCCCGCACGCGGGAGAGGTCGGATGCAGGGCCGCTGGCCGTTTCGCTCGAGCTCCTGAACAATTTCAGCGAATTGGCTTGTCGTCTTCCGACAGAATCGAATCTATATCGCGGCGACCGTGCAGCACACGCAGGATCAGGACATCCCCATTCGCGATCCGGTAGATGATCAGATAAGGGCGAACCGGGAAGCTGCGAAGGCCAGCACGCAATTCGTCACGACGACGGCCCAATCTCGGGTGCAGGGCCAACAGAAGCAAGCGGTCGGTGATGCGATCGACAACACGATCAGCCAGGGAAACGCTGTTACTCTCTTTCGCGATGTGATACCAGATCTCATCAAGGTCCTTGTCCGCCTCAGGAGCGCGGCGATGCACCATCAGCGATCGGCTTCGTGCTCCGCGGCTAAACGATCGCGCCCGCGCCGCTTCACCTCGCTGGCCAGCTCGCGCATGTCCTCTGGCGTGATCAGCCGCCCTTCGCCGCGCGCCAACGATGCCTCTGCCTCATCAACAGCAGCGAGCACGTCCATGCGCCGTCGCTCGCGCTCTTCCCATAGGGCCAGAGCTTCCGTGGCCGCGTCTTCCGGGCTCCGCAAGCGACCAGTCTCGATCGCCAGCCGAATGAATGCTTCCTGGTCAGGGGTTGGGTGAATTTCCATTTCTCTCAGGCTAGGGAGCGGGCACACGGTGTCAACCGGGTGCTAACAAGCGGGTGCGCGGCACGCGGGATCGGCGCGGCGCACCGGAGCTGGCCCTGCGGCGATCAGAAGCGGTTTTGCGGATGGCCAGTGTCCGC
>DATIMO010000197.1:0-2246 GCA_035475215.1 Acetobacteraceae bacterium
TAAGCATCGATCTCTGGCGGGTTGGGATCAATCAGCCCGTTATCGATGAAATTGATGCTGATGTTCGTGCCGATATCGTAGATATCCGGACCGGTGCCGGTCGGCACTGCCGCCGTCAACTTCTGCTCGGCTTCCCGTAACGACGTACTGAAGAAATCGAAACTGATGCCGGGATGGGTCTTGGCATATTCGGCAGCGGCCGCTTGGTACCATGGCTGAACCTCGGGAAAGCCGGTCCAGATGGTCAGCTTGGTATCGGCGCGGGCCGGCCGGGCAGCAGCAACGGCCGCGGCGCCGGCCAGGGCAAGCGCCTCGCGCCGACGCAGCGATCCGGCGGCTGATTTTGAGCCTGACATCATCTGCTTCCTCCTGTTTCGTCGGAATTTTGACGCAGCTTCCCACGCGTTCCCGCGTGCTGTCCAGAAGCGTCCGAGCGATGAACCGATTGAGGTTGCGGACGATCACGCTCCGGATCATGTTCTAGGCCACTCTGACGCGGTGGCGTGGAATCATCTGAAATGCGCGACTTCCCGATCGGCAAGGCGCTGCTGCTGAGCTGCATTCTGCTGTCAGCTCCGACAGCCCCCCCGGTATTCGCGCAGAAGGCGCCAACGGACCTTTCCGCGATCGTCGCGCCTCTGCTACCCGAAGTGGTCAACGTCTCCACCGTGCGCATCACGCAAACCCCGAACGGGCCGCATCGCGATCTGTCCGCCGGCTCCGGGTTCATCGTCGATCCCGCGGGC
Organism: Acetobacteraceae bacterium; assembly: GCA_035475215.1. Classification (GTDB taxonomy): domain Bacteria; phylum Pseudomonadota; class Alphaproteobacteria; order Acetobacterales; family Acetobacteraceae; genus DATDIC01. Next base: position 747 of record DATIMO010000197.1, read on the forward strand.
ATTATCGTAACGAACAACCACGTCGTGGACGGCAGCGCGGAGATCACCGTGACCCTGCACGACAGCACCGTGCTGCCGGCCACACTGCTGGGCCAGGACGAACTGACCGACCTCGCGGTGCTGAAGGTGAAATCCGAGACACCGTTGCCGGCCGTGCGCTACGGAGACAGCGAGAAGCTGCGCATCGGCCAGCCGGTGATCGCGATCGGCAATCCTTACGCGATCGGCACCTCGGTCAGCGCCGGGATTGTCAGTGCGCTCGGCCGCGACATGCGGGAGGGTCCTTACGATAATTACATTCAGACCGACGCCGCCATCAATCACGGCAATTCCGGCGGGCCGCTGTTCGACCTGCAAGGCGAGGTCGTGGGCGTCAACTCGGTGGTGTTCTCGCCCACCGAGCAGGGCGGATCAGTCGGCCTCGGTTTCGCCATCCCGGCAAACGAAGCCCGCTTCGTGGCGACGCAGCTCGCTCACCAGGGGTATGTCCGGCGCGGATGGCTGGGTGCGCGCATCCAGGACCTGACCCCGGCGATGGCCGAAAGCGTCGGTTTGCCCCGCGCGCAAGGCGCGATGGTGGTCGCCGCGGTTGCCGGCAGTCCGGCCGCCAAGGCGGGGCTGGAGGCGGCAGATGTCATCCTGGCGTTTGCCGGCCGGGAAATGCAGGATTTTCGCACCCTTTCACGGGCTGTGGCCACGCAGGAAATTGGCGCGTCGGTGCCAATGACCATCTGGCGCGATGGAAAGCAGATCGATCTGACCGTGACCATCGCCGAGCGGCCCGGCGATCACCCGCATCAAACCGGCGCCTCGAGCGTCGCGCCGGCGGGTGTAGCCGATTCGCCGGATCTCGGGCTCACTGTCGAGCGGATCACTCCGGCGCTGCGTACCAAGTTCAAGCTGGACAATGCACAGACTGGTGTCGTGGTCGTCAGCGTAGCCCCCGATAGCGCTGCGGCCGATCAGGGTCTGCATGTCGGCGATGTAATCGTCAAGGTGCAGCGCGACGCTGTCGACGCGCCCATCGACATGACAACCCGCCTGTCGGCGCTTCGGTCGGAGCGCCGACAGCACGTGCTGATGCTGGTTCGGGGCCAGGACGGGCTCCGCTGGATTGCGCTGCGGCTGGGTTCCGGAATGTAATGGATAGTAGCAGGCCGGGCGCCCGAAGGCGCCCGGCTGCTCGTGCCACGATTGTGTGGGCGCGGTCTTGCGGTTGCTCAGGGGCAGGGACGAGCGGAAGCGAGCTGAGCACCAGCCCCGCCGTTGCCGCCGCCAGCCTCGGCCAACCGTGTGCCTGCGCCGCCATTGCCACCGCCGGCTTCCGCCAGACGGGCACCGGCGCCGCCGTTGCCACCGCCAGCTTCGGCCAACCGGCTCCCGGCGCCGCCGTTGCCGCCGCCAGCTTCGGCCAACCGGCTCCCGGCGCCGCCATTGCCGCCGCCAGCTTCGGCCAACCGGCACCCGGCGCCGCCGTTGCCGCCGCCAGCGTCGGCCAAC
>DATIMO010000198.1:0-6709 GCA_035475215.1 Acetobacteraceae bacterium
GGCCCGGAGCCCTATCGCAGCACGAACAACCGGGCCGGGAAGTCGGCAGAAACGGCGAGCTCGGTCAGGAACATCATACAGCCGACGCAAAAACGCCCGGCGAACCCGATCGTCTGAGGTCGCAAGTTCCCGCAACGCATCTCTCTCGCGAACCGAAAGCTCACGTCTGAAGAGCTCAACCCGTTCCCAAATGGCGTCTGCCTTTCGATCGGCTTCATCCAACAGAACGCCCTCGCTGCTCGCATCCACGAAATCAACAAGCTCCGGATATTCCCCAACCAGACGCTCCCGATACTCCAGCGCCTCGTCCAAATCGCGCCCACGCAGCAGCCGGTGCGGCGCTTTATCCTGCACCCACCGCCGCCGCGCACGCAGGAAATCGTCCGCAAGCACACGAAATGACCTCTCCTCGTCCAGCCAACCCTTCAGACGTGGCCAATGCCGGATCAGTGCCTCGTGAATGATGTCGACAACATCCCGCCCCTGCTCATCGCGATAGGCGACAATCAGACGCGCCGGCGACCGTGACCCTTCCTGGCTCCCATGCCCCGCCATACGCTGGGCCATCACCCACAACTCTTCCCCTATGTCCTCGCGGGATTGTGGTCGCTTCGTATCCTCGCCCTCTCCTGGGCGTACCACAGTCACCAAACGACAGAGCAACCGCCGCAGGATGGCCTGTTCCGCTTCACCCATTCCGTTGAAAACGTCATCAGCATGCAATGCCAGTGCGCCTTCAAGGCCACCCATTTTTTCATACGCAGCGTGTGTCAGCAGACGACCATCCTGCTCAGCCCACAACCGCTCCAGCGCAAATTCCATCAGCGGCAAAGCATCAGCGTCTTTGGCTACCGAGGCCAAAATGTTGTCAGCCACCCCAGGTTCGAACCCCACACACAAACTCGCCGCCGGGATTCGGATAGCACGACCTAACTCCGCGCCGTTCATCGCACGCAACGGGAAATGCCGCTTATCGAATGCCCCACTCAGCGGCACGCTGCGCAATACGCGCCCCAGGAAATCGTCACGCAATGTCGCAATCAGCTTGACCGAAGCCGGTTCCACCTGACGCCCAATTGCCTCGACCACCTTAATGAACGGCTCCTGCTCCGGACTGTCGCGGCCGAGCGTAAACAACTCCTCGAACTGATCGATCACCAACAGCAGCCGAGCTCCCGCTGCTGTATGCCGAACCGCCCGCCCGATCCCGAACAGCTTATCCGGCGATCCCATCAGCCCGCGCTGCAGATCTTCCGCCCGAGCCATCAACTGCCCAGGATCTCCCGGCGAAGCGACCACGCTGGCAAGCGGCCAGGCCAGGTTTTTGATCGGTTCCGACCCGGGTCGGAAACTCGCAACCCGCCACTGCGCCTCATCAAGCCTCGGCAGCACACCCCCGAACACCACCGACGACTTGCCGCCGCCCGAAGCTCCGACAACAAGCGTGACCGGATCGCGTTCGACGCGCTCCAGAAGCTCCGCAACGATCTCCTCCCGCCCGAAGAACAGCTCGGCATCCTCCGGATCGAACCGCGCAAGCCCCTTATACGGCCGGGCCATTTGCGGCCAGGCCATGTGCAACCGCCGCACCGGCTCGCCATACGCCACCCGGCTTCCGTCACCTGTCTGCACCGCGATGATCATGCCGATCACCGTATTGGTATCATCCGCAAACACTGGCGCCCCGCTGAAGCCTGGCTTGATCAGATGGCCGTAGTCCTTCGTCGGCCGGAAATGCACCCGCCCGCCCGCATCCTCCGACATCGTCTCGCCATCCGCGGGTTGGCCGTTCTCAACCGGAAATCCGAACGTACGAAACGTATCTCCCCATGTGGCCGGCCCGACGCAATTCGCGCCGCTATCGTCCCCGCCGGCCGCTCGACCGAAAGCCGCAACACCGCAATGTCGGACGGTTTACCGGACTCCAGTTTCTCATACGGCACCGGCGCATGCCATTCGGCCACATGCGCCTCTAACCGCTTTGCATTCGCGAATGGCAGATCGAACAGCAGCAATCCATCCGGCCGCTCGGTCGCTGCCAACTCCAATCCGAGCGTCGCATTGACAACGTGCGCACACGTCATCACGTGACGTCGATCAATCAGAAATCCTGCGCCGCAGACCGCGCCACTCGGTGATCGAAAACGCGCCACGCAGGTTGCGAAATGCGGTGCCACGCGCCCTCAGCCACCTTTCTTCCACTTGATAGTAATCTTGCAAGTCCCTTCCGCCGCCGACTTAGCAAGTATCACGCCAGCTTCCGCCGAGAACTTCAGCCCAAGCTCAACACTTGTTTCATCCGGACCGAGGTTTTCCACCTGCGCCAACACAGCCCGCGCGATCGGACCCAGCTTGGACGTCGCCTGCTCGAACGTCATCGCGGCTTTCGCTGCAATCTCGCCAGGGCTCGCCGCAGGGACCGGCCCCGACTCCTGATCATCGACCTGGACAATGACGCTGTCACCGCCCTCGAGGCGAAATCTGACGAGCTTGGTCATGGCCTGAACCCCTTCAATGGGCTCGCATTAGTATTCTTTTAACCCACTTCCGCCAATCATCAGCACTCTCGCCCGAGCGGCCGGTCAGACTCCAATCGTCCGACCACGGCCGAATCCGACGCCAATCGTACGACCAGCCGCGCCCCAAAAGCGCCAATCGTACGACCAGCCGCGCCCCAAAAGTGCCAATCGTACGACCGCGGGCGCCCCAAAACCGGCAATCGTACGATCCGCCACCCGCCCGGAAGCACCGATCGTACGACCGGCAGCCCCTGCCGCGTTACCGCCGAACCTGCGGCATGCCGCCGCAAGCCGCCCGGCCTTGACCCGAGATCAGGGATCCGGCCCTGCGATGGCCCCGATCGCCCGTCACTCCCCTACTTCACCTTGCTGATAGCCCACTTCACCTGCTGCGGGCCGTCCGGAAATCCGGTCAGCACGACCTGCTCGGCCCGGCGCGGCTCCGGCCCGCCAAGGTAGATGCTCTCCTCCAGGCTGGTCCGCGCTCCATCAGCCCGCAACCGCCACCCGCCACCCGAGGGCAGACGCAACAGCACCGCCTCCCCATCCTGCTGGAGATTCACGTGCACCGATGGATGCAGGTGGAACCGCAAGGTGAACGGTTGAGGCGTGGGCGCCTCCACCACATCCTCCCCGCGAATGTCCTCACCGCTCTCAGCCATATACAGCCGACGACGATGCACCGCGCCGAACGGCTTTTTCCATCCGTCGTGGCTCGCCTCCAGCCAATGGGCGCCGTTCGCCTCCTGCCGCTGCACGTCCACCGTAACCGGCCGCCGCCCCAGCCCATCCGGCTTCAGCTCCGCCGAGTTCAGATCGGCGATCACCAGCGTGGAGTGCGCCGCGGTAGCCCGGGACGCGTCGCGCCATTCCGGTGGCCCGGCGGGAAACGCTCCGCAATTCACGATCATGCGGTCGCGGCCGACCGACATCTCCATCGACAGCGTGCCGGCATGGGCATAGCGATCCACGCCGGGCGGTGGGGGAACCCCGCAATCCATGATCAGCGCGCTGCGCCCGGCGGCCAGACGATGGAAACCGCCGTCACCAAGCGATGTCGGACCGCGCCCGCTACGCCCGGCCTGCGTCAGCACCAGTTCGATCAATGCGCTGGAATCCTCCTTGCTGCCATTGAACAGAGCCAGCCCGCCATCGCCATGGCGCAGCAGACGCAGCGCCGGTGCCATCCGCTCGATCGCCCCGGCCAGCGCCGCCGGCTGCTGAGCCTGCGCGGCCTGCAGCAGAGCGCGGATCTCGGTCAGGTCCTGCAATGCGGCGAGTTGTGCGGCCGGGCTCCGTTCCGCATGGCAACCGTCCGGCAGCACCTGACGGGCGATCTCCTGCGGCAGGAAACGCAGCGCCCGGACCAGAAACGCAGCATGCTCAGGCAATGCCACCGCGGCCGCGATCAGGCCCTTCAGGGCAGTCAGCGCTCGTGCGTCCAGTTCCTCGGCCGGCAGGGCAGCCGACAGGCTGCGGGCATCGGCCACCAGCCGCCCCATCAGACGCTGCCGGAACGAGTCATCGGCAGCGGCAAAAAAGAAATCGTAATGGCCGAGCCACGCAGCGATGCGGGCGCCGGCAACATCCGGGCGCTGCGCCATCGCGTCGCCGGCCCCAGCGGAAATCCAGTCGGCCACCAGGGCGCGGGCGCGCAGCCGGGCGGCATCGGTGCCGAGCGCCCGCAGGTCGCGCAGCCAGGTGAAGCCATGGGCTGCGGCACGCAGCAAAGCCGAGCCGGCAGGGTCGCTCCACCCGCCCGGACGCAGCGGTCGCAATCCCCCGCCCAATTCCAGTTCACCTTTGAGCAGGCGCGCCCCGCGAACCGGGTCCCCGGGCCAGGGATCGCGAACCGGCAAAGCGGGCGCATCCGGCACGCGCGCCATCCGCAGGCTAGGCAGCCGAGCCATCGCCCGGCGGGCATCACGCAGCCAGCGTCGCGGATCGTTGCCGCTCATGCTTGGCCGACCCCGCGCAGGCCGGCAATGGCAGTCGCATAATCCGGCGCCGCGAATACGGACGTACCGGCGATCAGCGTGTCGGCGCCGGCCGCGATGGCTTGGCGAGCGGTATCGGACGTGATGCCGCCATCCACGGCCAGCGCGATCGGCCGCCCAGCGGCTTCGATCATGCGGCGGATTGCCGCGATCTTCGGAAGCTGGGAGGGCAGGAATTTCTGGCCGCCGAATCCGGGATTGACCGTCATCACCAGGATTGTGTCCGTCAGATCGAGCACCCATGCAACGGCATCCGGCGATGTTGCCGGATTAAGCACCACCCCGGCGCGCTTCCCGTGCGATCGAATAAGCTGAAGCGACCGATGCAGATGCGCACCCGCCTCCGGATGGATCAGCATGTGATCGGCGCCGGCTTCCGCGAAGGCCGGGATATACGGGTCCACGGGTGCGATCATCAGGTGAACGTCGAACGGGAGACGGGTATGCGGGCGCAGGCTTTTCAGCAGCCCCGGCCCGAAGCTGATATTCGGCACGAAATGGCCGTCCATGATGTCGAGATGCAGCCAGTCCGCACCGGCCGCCTCCAGCGCCGCCACTTCATTGCCGAGCCGGGTGAAATCGGCGGCGAGCAGACTCGGTGCGACCACGATCTTCGGCATACCGGTATCTAGCGACGCGTTTCGCGCTCGCACAACTCAGACTTTCATCAGCCGGCCGGCGAAGAACCCGTCCATGCCGCCACGCTCGGCCCAGAGTGCTGGATGGGTGCGCAAACAGCCGTCCGGGGTACGGGATTCGGGCAGATCTGCCAATTCAGCCTCGGTGAACCGGTCGTGGCGTAGCCGGCCGCCGGCCGATGCGGCCTCGATTCGCGGGATGCCTTCCTCGGGTTGCAGGGAGCAGACCGAATAGACCAGCCGACCCCCCGGACGCAGCATCGCCGCGGCAGCATCAAGCAGGCGGTCCTGTACGGCGGTCATGGCCGTGACATCGCGCGGACGCTTCAGACGCGGGACATCCGGGTGCCTGCGAATCGTGCCGGTGGCGCTGCACGGCGCATCGAGCAGAATCGCGTCAAACAGTTCCGCAGGCTTCCAGACCGTCGCGTCGGCAAGCACTGTTTCCGCCTGCAAACCCCAGCGGGCGAGGTTCTCTCGCAGGCGCCCCAGCCGGACGGAATCGCGCTCCACCGCAGTGACCCGCGCCCCGGCCGCAGCCAGTTGCGCGGTCTTGCCCCCCGGCGCGGCGCAAAGATCGGCGACGCGTTCGTCCGGACGTGCCGCCAGCAGCCGAGCGGGGAGCGCGGCCGCTGCGTCCTGCACCCAGAACGCGCCGTCGGCAAACCCGGGCAGTTCGGTGACGCGGGTCCCGGGCGGGAACCGAACCGATCCGGTTGGCAGGTGTTGCCCGAATTCCGGAACCGTCGCGCCCGGACGCAGCGTCACGTCCAGCGGTGGAATCGCCTGATGCGCCTGGGCAATCGGTCGCGCCAGCGCCCCCCAGGAAGCCCAGAGCCAAGCTGGAGTATCGAGCCGAGGTCCATCCAGGTCGCCGAGTGGATCCGGCAGGGTGGCGATGCGCCGCATCACCGCGTTTACCAGCCCAGCAAACGGCGTTAGGCCGCGGGCACGTGCCAGGGCGACGGCGGTTGCCACCGCCGCATGGCTGGGGGTTCCGAGCAGCAGGAGTCCGGCCGTGCCCAGCCGCAACACGTGCCGGACCGGCACCGGTGGGGCTTTTTTCAGAAACGGCTCCAGCACGGCATCCAACGTGCCCAGCCGCCGCAGGACCACGGCAGCCAGCCGATGGGCGGCCGCACGATCCCGGGCCTCGGTCGGCGGCAGTGCTTGGAGCGCCTCATCCAGCGGGCGACGCTGATCCAGCACCGCGGTGAGCAGATCGAAAGCGGCGGCGCGGGTAGGATCGGGCATGGCGTACAGTCTAGCGCGTGATCGCTTGAGGCGGACCCGTTGGAGGGCGTGAATGACGCTCTCAAACAAACGAGCAGACGTGATTGCTTCAACTTGAAGCAATCAAGCGCCTCGGGGCGCGTCAGTACGTGATCGCCGGGCGTTCACGCTTGCGCAAGCCCCGGTTCGGCCGATGGAAACCCGGCCGGCGGGCGCCGTTCATGCGCGGGCACTCCGAAAGCAGCGGCATATGAAAGCGCTCACCTGGCACGGCAAAAGCGACATCCGTTGCGAAACTGTCCCCGACCCGAAGATCGAACAT